>NZ_NPDI01000073.1:0-199566 GCF_002251265.1 Rhodopirellula sp. MGV
GTGTTGGGTGTGTTTGGGTGGTGTGGTCAGTCGTTCGCGGCGGCCACGTGCATCGAGTGGTTCGCGGTTTACCCACGACGACAGTTGGCAGTTCGCCGCTGACGACAAGTTTACTCGATCGGCATCGCGAAGGGTAACGAGTAGCGAATTAGCAGCCGGAACTTCGGGCTCTGGTTCCGTGAGCGTTTCAGCCGAAGCGACTTCAGGAACTTCCTGAACTGCCGGAGAATCTTCAACCTCAGCTACCTGCTCTGGCTCGGCAGCGACGTCCGCCGCAACCGCTTCTTCGACGGCCACTTCGCTGGCAGGCGGCTCAACGACTGCAGCTGATGCAACGGGTGCTGCTACTTCAACAGCTGGTACTTCAGGCTCTGGTTCCGTGAGCGTTGCAGCCGGCGCAACTTCTGGAACTTCTTGAACCGCTGGCGACTCTTTAACTTCAGCAACTTGCTCTGGCTCAGCAGCTACGTCCGCCGCAACCGCTTCTTCGACAGCCGGTTCGCTGACAGGCGACTCAACGACTGCAGCTGAAGCAACAGGCTCTGATTCTTCGACGGTTGGCTCAACAGCCGGAACTTCCGGCTCTGGTTCCGAGAGCGTCGCAGCCGGCGCAACTTCAGGAATTTCCTGAACCGCTGGAGACTCCTCAACCTCAGCAACCTGCTCTGGCTCAGCAACGGCTTCTTTCGCAATCGCTTCCGCGGCGTTTTTCTCTGCTTCGTTCGACCGTCGTCCGACGTCTTCGCCATCTTCGTCGGCATCTAAACCATGAGCGACGGGTGATGTTTCACTATGATGGAACGAATCGAAATTGGCGTCGGTAACGGCGAGCGCATCCGTGACGGAAACGACTTCACCCACGCGGAACGTATCGACAAACGTCGACAAACTGGCAAGTTGTTCCGCGAGGTCGTATTCGATTTCAGAGTGACTGCTTTTCGGCTCGACGCTTGACGCCTCGGACACCGAAGTCTGCGATTCTGATTCGACATCCGCTTGCCCAACCGGCTCATCGCGATGGACCGCTTCTTCGACGCTTGCCGCGATTTCAGTGACATCGTCGACAGCAGTCTCTAGATCTGTGGTCGACGCATCTTGAAGCTCTCGAATCTGATCGAGTAGCGTGGCGACCGATCGCTCAATCACTTCCGATGAACGATCAAATCGGCCGAGCAATTCACCGGCCTGGTATTGATCGACCGAGAAACGGATCGGCACCACCGAGCCGGCAGCGGTCGTCACAATCGCCGAACGGCTCTTTCCCGAGCCGCTCGAACGTTGCAACGTCGCCAATGGCTCGGACGTTGATCCGTCTAACGAGATCGTCGCGACGAATCCGTCCGGATCGATCTGCGACAATTCAAATTGATTTCCCAACCAACGCACCGATCCCCAACCAGACGGTACCAATAATTTGGACGTCCCTGGCGATTGCGGATCATCTTGCGGTGGTGTGGAGTGGTCCTCTTCCGGTCCCATACTGAACGACAATGGCTGGATGGTCTTGGGGCAGACCTGGAAGCACTTTCGTCGTCAAAGATGACAGCGGATCAATGATTCGGTCCGAAAGCCCCCGTGCGAAAAACGGCACTGCCTACCGCCATCCCATTCGGAGTATTCGGAAATTGAAGCGATGTCCGTGAGCCCTCATCGGCGTCGAACCACTATCGTGGCTCGATGGTCACTACCCCAAGCCCACGTAACCATTGTTCACACAACGACGGCCACACGGACGCACCTGGTTGGTCCTTGGCCAACCCCAATCCATGACGACCTTCAGGAAACACGTGAAGTTCTGACGGGATCTCGTGCCGAAGCAATGCGGAGTAGTAATCGAGACTGTTTTGCGCCGGAACGACCTTGTCCGCCGCCGTATGAAACAAAAAGCTTGGCGGCGTCTGGTCGCTCACGTGTACTTCGCCGCTCGTATCAGAAATCAATTCCGCACTTGCGTCTGCACCCAACAGGTTTTGCTGACTGCCACGATGCGTGTGAGGTTTTCCAAACGCGATCACGGGATAGCACAAGATGCTGTAGTCAGGACGGGAAGATACACTTCCAACACGATCGCTCGAGTCGTCCGGTTGACCGGCATAGCGAGTCGACACCGTGGCGCACAAATGACCGCCGGCAGAGAAACCGATCACTCCGATGCGTTCCGGGTCGATATTCCATTCCGCCGCATTGGCACGCAAGGTTTGAATCGCTCGCTGTGCGTCCTGCAACGGAACGGGATGCCCGTATCCTTTTCCCGCGTTGCCTTTTCCTCGCAGCCGGTAAGTGCAAATCGCAGAGGAAACACCGCGTTCCTCGAACCACTCGGCGATTTGATACCCTTCGTGTCCGATCGCATGACCGCCATATCCTCCACCCGGAAGAATGACGATTGCCGCGACAGGATCGCTCGCATCCACCAAAGTGCAAATCAATTTGGGCACGTCACCGTCACCCTGTTCGCTTGACCCTGGTGGCATTCCATCCCACAGGGGAATCTCGAACTGCTTCGTACCAGGCTCTTGTGCGTTCGTTTGAGCACTGGCGGGAGAAACCGAAAGACAGACTGCGAGGAATGCGGCAGCGGCAACCAGTAGATTCTTCATGGCAACAAAATCGGCGGGAGGTGGGCAGGGAAACGTTCCAGTGTAACCGGATTCGCCCATCCGTGGATTTTGTTCAAACAAGTCAACTTCGGCTTAGCAGCAAACTCAGGTAACTGCGTTTTTCGCTCTCGTCCAAACCCAATGTTTCGGCAAGTCGGTGAATCCGCTCCCCGGCGGCTTCGACAGATTCACCTTTTTCATCGTCGACGAGCAGTTCGATTTCGGCATAGGTGCCGACTTTTTCGACTTCGTCAACCGTGACCGAGAATCCGTCATGGTCGGAACCGGCAGGCCATTGGAAAGTCCGGCGTTGTTTGCAAACCGTTGCCACCGTTTCAAACCCAAGCGACAAGAACAACTCTGTCATTTGGTTGCCGTCAGAATCTGCGGGTGCGAGACACCACTCGATTTCCTTGCGTGCTTTCAGTGCCGATTGATCGTGACCGGTCGACTTGATCGCCAACTTTGGACCTTTGTAGGTAACCGACGCAACTCCATCGATACGTCGAATCCGCAGGGCTTCTTTGGTTTGCACAAAGTCCCGACACGGATGCCTTAGATAGGTATCCGCATGAGACTCGACCACTTCGTTGACCGCACCGAGTTGTTCGAGCTTCTCGATCACGACAGAAGGCTGATCGATTTTGTATTTCGTTTCCACTTCAAGCATGACAGCAACCGATTAGCGAGCGTCTTCGTCAAGATAGTTACGGATCAAGTTTGCGACTTTCAGATCCTGTTCTCCTTCCACATGGCGACGCAAAATTTGGACGACCTGAGGCGTATTCAATTTTGCAAGTGACGCGACAGCTTCCAACCTGTCCCAACGACTGCGGCTGGCTAGCAAGTCAACGTACCGTTGAATCTGAATCTGCTCGGGTGACCGAATTGAATCGCTTTCTTGTGAACCTTCGTTGATTGCGTGGATAGTGGAGGGTGTCGACGACGTTTGCATGGTCGGGCGTACCAACCGCGGCTCTGGCTGGTTTGCTTCGGACTCACCCAACTGGCTGAGCACGACTGCGGGTTGCTCGACAGACTTCAGTGATGCAACCTGCTTTCGGTAGATCTTTGGCGGAGCGGGTGGCCAATCCGTCCAACTAGCGTCCGTCTTCGCGACCATTGATTCGGGATGCGACGCGATTGCCATCGGCTTCTCTGTAAGCTGTGTTTCAAGCAACACAGAAACGGCTTTCATCGCGGTCAATCTTGCGGCATCGTTTTCATCCGATAGACCGTCGGGCGATTCAACAAGGTCTTCAAAGATCGCTCGAGCAACTTGGCGAGCGTGTAGACAAACATGCTCCGATTGACTCATTGCGAGATGCTCGGTCAATGCGGAAGTCAGTTTCCGTGCCAAGTAGCTGCGTCGTTCAATTTGGCGAGCCACGGGAATCGTCGTCCACTGCGAATTCAACTCGAATAGTCGCCCCGCAGATTCCTTTGACAACGCGATGTCTTCGCAACAGAGGGCATGGATCAGCAAATCGACTTTGTCGTGGTCGTTTTCGATCTGATCGATTTTACGCAATGCCGATTGCTCACCCTCTGCATCCAGCTGACCATCGCCGGATGCGTTCGACGCGAGTTGATCGTCAATCACCGCCACACGAAACTTTTCAAGACGGGTTTGTGCATAGGTTACGGCAACGAACATCACCACCGCAATCAACAACCACTTCACGGTTGATGTCACCGTCTCGCGCGACCGTTTACTCTCTTCGGCAAAAGGTGAAAACGGATTCGGCATCCGATCCAAATCACGCTGGTCCATCGATCCGTCTCTCATTCAGCAGCGGTGCAAGTTAGAACTCCAACCGGCATCTTCGTCGAGGCACCGATTTGACCGCAAGATCAGGTGCAAACCCAGCTTTTGACAGCAAATAGTCTTCATGGATCAACGTCCCCAACAGTGCCTGCGTCTGTTCAACAGACAGGGACTTAGTTGACCCGCAACTCTTCGAGCTTCGCACGATAAGCGTCACGATCGGCTTGCCATTGTTGTCGGATTCGCTTTGCCACGTCGACGCCGGAAAGGGTGTCAGAGATCAAGCTTGGCAATGTTGTTAGCTGCGTCGCCATGTGTTCTTGGGCAACAAACAAACAATTGCCACGTGCATCGATCAAGACCACAGCGGGATAGGAGTTGATCTCGCGAAGAACGCTTGGTGCGGAAACGATCAACCAATCCGATTGATCAATTCCAATCTGACGAAGCTGCCCGGCTCGTTTTGGACTTCCCACAGCCACCGGACGGACCTTCTCGCGCATCTCCGCAGGCAAGTTTCCCAGTTGCAAGGACACAAAACTGATCAGCTGCATATCATCAGCAACGTCGTCTCCTGCATTCGGATCGGTCAACACGAAGAGGGTCAACAACCGATCGACCCCACGTTGACTGACATCGAACTGGTCTGACGCATCACGCACTCTGAACGGCGACAACGAGGTCCCGACGAGAGAGTTGGGCGGACTGGGTGGCAGCGGCAAAAGCGATCTCACGAATGCCGGTCGCTGAGGAAAATCGCTACCCGGCGCCATCGAGAAGGCATCGGCGCCGGGACTGAACGTTGCACCGTCAAGCACCAACTCCAATGACAGAATCTGATATCCATCGACAGAAAATCCCATTTCGGCGACGGACGTCGGCAGCTCGACAAGCTTGACAATCGAACGCTGTCGGTCGATCCAAAACCGATAATTCTCGCCTTCAACTTCGGCAACGACGACCACACACAATGTGCCTTTCAATTCATGCATCGACTCATACTCGATGCGGCTCGGTTGCTTGCCGCGAAACAAATTGGCCATGGGATCGGTTTCAAGCAACCACTCCAACTGCGGCGGCGGCCCACCCAATCCGGCTTTCATTTTTTCGGTCAGCAGCGGGTCACGTAACATGCGTTCCAAACTGGGCCTTGGTACCGAGGGATCGTCACCACGCAGCCTGCCACCAACGACAACTTGCCCGTCGTGCATTTCGGTATTCGGGTCGGCGATCCAACCCAACGTTCGCTCACCATCCGACCAAAGCCGCGCGTCGTAAGCCGCGACACGGATTTTGTCTCCGTCGAGATGAACGCTCATCGGTGCCGTTTGTTCGCTGCTTCGCCCGTCGCGTTCGACGACCATCCGCACCATTCCCTGGTCTCGATACGAGGGTTCACTTCGGTAACGAGCGATTACATTTTCGAGGTACTGTTCGGGCTCAATCGAAGGCAGTGTTGCGTTTTGCACGGATCCATCATCGCCCGATTCAACAGGAGCGGTATTCATGCCGCACCCAACCAAGATGATCGCCACCGCAGAAAACGCGACGACGATTCCGTGCGTGTAACTCAGTGGAACGCAACCACTTGCCCCGATCCAGCTGTCGACGTGATTTCGCGTCCCGGCCAAATTTTGTGTACCGGCAAAAGGGTTTCGATAGAACATGGGGATGGCCAAAAGTTTGAAAGAGTAGCCACTGTGATACCAAATCGGCCGGATTGGACGCGAGGCGGTTGCACTCGCGGGCAGAAACCGGCATAACGCGCCGTCAATTTCCCCATTTCGACCTTCGCACTTTGCTCGATTTAATGCTGCTCTTCTCGCTTCAAGACGCGAAACTCCAAGCAACCGAAACCTGGGAACTCGCTCGATCCGCTGGCGATCGTTGCGAGAACGTCAGCGAACAAACCACCAGTGCGCTACAATCCCCGATCGATTTCCCGGCTTTCGAGGCAGCTGTGGTGCCTGGTGATCGAGTCGCAGTGGCGCTTGACCCCAATTTGCCTGCAATTGACCAAATCGTTTCGGGGGTGGTGACGGCGATCCGCAAGACCGAAGCCGGGGAAATCGACTTGGTCCTCTGGGACGAAGCCAGCGACGCGACGCTCGAGCAAGTTCGTCAAGCCGCCCCCGGCTGCAACGTAACCCGCCATCGGTGCGACTTTCGGGCGGACCTAAGCTACTTGGCAGCGGATGCCGATGCGGACCCGATTTACTTGAACCGGTTCTTGGTCGAAGCAGACTTGGTGCTGCCAGTGGTCGCGATCCGCCCGAGCCAAGACACTGCAAACAATGACGTCACCGGAATTTTCCCTGCGCTCACGGATTCGGCGACCCGACGACGAGCGATTGAAAATTTGGTGCGATCGGCGCCCTCGAGAAAGATGCCCACCGGTAATCCGATCGACAAAGATGTCCCGTGGTTGCTCGGCGTGCAATTGATGTGTGGTGTGGTCATCAATCGCTCCGGTGAGGTTCAATCCGTTGTCGCGGGACCCGTCGAAGCGATTGCTGAACAATGCATTCCTTTGTCGCCGCCGGATCAGGCTGACCTCGTGATCGTAACGCTCGATGGCCCACCCCAGCAACAAACTTGGGACAATACGATCCGTGCGCTGCGGGCAGCAACGGGATGCGCAAACCCAGACGCGACGATCGTCGTCTGGTCGCATCTCGACCAATCGCCGGGTGGAGCGCTGCTTGCGATCGACGAAGAAACGTTCGACGGCGCATTCGTCGAAGCAACCGACGACAACGATGGGCTGCCCGTATGGGATCCGTTTGCAGCCCACGCAACCGTCTTATGGCCGATCCTGCAAAATTACCGTGTGATGCTGCACAGCCAACTGGACTCAGACGACATCGAGCGGCTGGGGATCGGCGTCGTCGACTCTCTTGCCGGGCTGTCGAACCTTTCCCGGGGCTTTGACAGTTGCGGTGTCGTCCGTGCCGCAGGTTTCACTGCCAACCGCTAGCGTCCCACCTACAATTCGCTTGGCCAGACCGGTATCTTTACTGGCCGAGTCGATGCCTCCGCGCAAAGCCCGTCCCTTTCCCAACGGGCGATGGGCCTCTTCACACCGGCCCTCGCCTTCTCCGTAGCCGCGTTCTAATTGTCATGACGACAGCAATCGAAAAGACGTACAAGTATTGCCCACGATGCGGCAGCGAACACTCCGATCCTGGCAAAATCCCGTTCCGTTGCACCGAATGTAACTTCACCCAATTCTTCGGACCGGTCGCAGCCGTGGGTGCCTTGATTGTCGATGAGTCGAATCGGGTGTTGCTCGTCCGCCGCTCCCGAGATCCTGGCAAAGGCTGCTGGGGGTTGCCCGGTGGTTTTGTCGATGCGGGCGAGACGGTCGAACAAGCGTTGACACGCGAGATCGCCGAGGAGACCGAACTCTCCGTCGAGTCGATGGAGCTGCTGATGACGTTTCCAAACCAATACAACTATCGCGGTGTTGTCTCACAAGTCATCGACTTGTTTTATATTTGCCACGTTTCGAATCCCGATGCGATTCGACTTGAACCGAGCGAATTGGACGCGTTTGTTTGGACGGTCCCTGATCAAGAACACCTCGATCACATGGCGTTTGATTCCAACCGCCGTGCCGTCGAACGCTGGCTGGAAGATCGAGAAAACGCGTGAGAACATTGCTGCTGGTCCCAACTGCAATGGAACGACGCCAGATCGAACAATCGATCGATGGTCTGCCTGATCAATGGTCGATTGAGACCATCGGATTCGGTGTCATCGCCGCGGCAATTCGCACGACCGAACTGATTCAAAAACGCCATCCCGAACGCATCATCGTTATTGGAATTGCCGGCTTGTTTCCGGTTGATGACCCACAACATCAAGTGGGCACAGCGACCTGGTTTGATGAAGTCACGATCGACGGGATCGGAATCGGGCAAGGTGATGACTACCAATCCGCTTTCGAACTCGGCTGGCAATGGCTCGATGGCGACTCGCGCGATGGCACGACGCTGCGGGTAATGCCTGGACCGGATGCGCACTCTGACTCCCAAGCCGCTCCACGTCAGCTACTCACCGTGTGTGCGGCTTCTGCAAATCCCGCCGAAGCTGCTCTGCGGAAATCTCGATTCCCAAACTCGCTGGGCGAAGACATGGAATCGTTCTCCGTCG
Source organism: Rhodopirellula sp. MGV (assembly GCF_002251265.1). Classification (NCBI taxonomy): domain Bacteria; kingdom Pseudomonadati; phylum Planctomycetota; class Planctomycetia; order Pirellulales; family Pirellulaceae; genus Rhodopirellula; species Rhodopirellula sp. MGV. The sequence goes on from NZ_NPDI01000073.1 coordinate 8,524, forward strand.
CGCTAGCAGCCAATCGTGCTGGGATTCCGATTCAAATCCTGCGAGGATTTTCGAATCCGGTCGGCCGGCGAGACAAACAGGAGTGGCAAATCGAAAACGCGCTGACTTCCGTCGCGACACAGTTGCGCCAAGTCACTTAGTACTGTTACTGAAACGAATCGCTCGCACTTGCATCCCAAGCTTCCATGACTGCTCCGATCCGACTTGGAATTTCGACCTGCCCCAACGACACGTTTACGTTCCATGGCATCCTGGAAAACAAGGTCGACCTGCGCGGATTGGAATTTCAAATCGAGCTGCTTGATATCCAGCAATTGAACGATCGCTTGTTCGCCAATGCGTTCGACGTTGCCAAATGCAGTTTCCACGCGGCGCTTTTGCTGGCCGATCGCACGCAAGTCCTCCCCAGCGGATCGGCACTTGGGTTTGGGGTCGGCCCATTATTATTGGCAAGCGAAGCGGGATGCACGCCAGAATCAGAAAATCGCTTGACGCTGTGCCCCGGCGAACACACGACCGCGACGATGCTATTGAAACTGTTCTATCCCCAGGCGTCACGTGTGGAGCAGGTTGTGTTCTCCGACATCATGCCCCGCCTGCAGGACATGACCGCAGACTTTGGTGTTTGTATTCACGAGGGCCGATTCACTTGGCAGCAACAGGGCCTGACTCTTGTCGAGGACTTAGGAACTCGCTGGGAAAACGAAACTAAATGCCCACTCCCACTGGGCGGACTTGTCGCACAACGCGAACTCCCTGACGAGCTTATCGCGACGATTCAATCCGTAGTTTACGACTCGCTGCGATACTCGCGAGTTAACCCGGACCAAGCGCTACCGACGATGCGAAAGTACGCGCAGGAATTCGATGATCAAGTTCTGATGCAGCATGTTGACCTCTACGTCAACGACTGGACTGTCAAACTGGGCGATGTCGGTCGAAACGCACTCCACCAGCTCAACCGTCGTGCGGTCGAAGCCGGTCTTGTCGCCAACGACGCGACGCCGATCGAAGTTTTTCAAGGCTGACCACTCAACGGATTGCGACCATCCAAACACATGCGGCGGGTGCGGTCGCACCCATCTGAATCCTGAACTATCGATCACATTGCGCGGAACGATCGGGTGAATCAGGCGGTTTGCCGGACTCATCGCGAGGGAAGACAGCGCAAAGCATTGATCGTTTTGTGAGCAATCGCATAGGCTATGCCGATTGCAACCACTCCAGTCAATCAGAGATCAATGACCAAAAGCGTGCTATTTGTCTGCATGGGCAACATTTGTCGGTCACCCGCAGCCGAAGCAGTGATGAAGCGATTCGCCGAAGAATTCCGCGTCGATGTCGAAGTCGACTCCGCAGGAACTCACGGCTATCACGTCGGCGAACGTGCCGACCAACGGATGCGAACGGCCGCCGAGGCCCGCGGCTATGAACTGACCAGCCTCGCTCGCCAAGTGACCAAAGAAGACCTCAAACCTGGACGGTTCGACCTCGTCCTTGCGATGGACAACGAGAACTACCAAGGTCTACTTCAACTGGCCGGCAAGCCCGTAGACCATGTCCGGATCTTCAGCGACTACCTCGACGACAACTGGCCAAACGATGTACCGGATCCGTACTACGGCGAGGCTGACGGGTTCGCAAACGTCCTGGACATGCTCGAAGAAGGCTGCCCAGTGATTTTGCAAACCCTGGTCGGAAAAGAGCTCTTTGACGAAGGCTTCTAGAACGCCCCGTCTGCTTGTCGAATGATTTTCAGGTGGCGCTTTTCGCGCCGCAGAAGGCGACGCTGAGAGAGACCAAATCTGAAAACCAACAGGCGACTAGGCAACCGCTTTGATGCGGATCGCGCTCGCTTGGCCTTGCGGTGTGATATTGACGTTGATGAACTGGTCACCTGCCGGGACGCTATTGTCCAGGCACGCGTTGATTGGGCATTCGCTATCGAGCGGTTCGACGTTTCGAATTGGGAACAGCGAACCGCCTAAGCTCACTAAGCTGGCGATGGTTTCGACCATCCCGCCGCCGGCACCCAAGTTACCGAAGTGACCTTTGGCAGTCGTCACCGGAGGCTGCTGCGAGACCGGACCGAACACATCGACAATGGCTGCCGCCTCTTGCCGGTCGCACTCCACAGTACCCAAGCCGTGGGCGTGAATGTGCCCGATCGCCGATGGGGCTTCTTCACCTAGAGCAGCACGCAACACGTTTGCAATTGCGGTTCGCAAGAATTCTTCGCCGCTTAGTGGCCCAACGGCACTGCTGCCATAGCCAACGATTTCGCCCAAGATATTCGCACCGCGGGCTTGGGCGTGCTCGAGTGATTCACAGATGATCGCACCGGCTCCTTCGCCTAGCACGCTGCCGTCGCGGCCTTCGGCGAATGGACGGCTCATCGTGGTCGGATCGTCTTGGCCCGAAGCCAGCTTTTCCTGCATCGCGGCATGCAACGAACGCAACGGGTGAATCCGCGACCCGGTCGAACCGACCACCAACACATCCGCATGGCCGCGTGAGATGGTCGAGAACGCTTCGGCGATTGCGGCGCCGGCGGACGCTTCACGAACAGTGATCGAGTTGTTCGGGCCACGCAGGTCGTTGTAAATCGCAATGTGACTGGCCGGCATGTTGGGCAAGTACTTTAGCAACCAAAGTGGGTTGACCTCTGGTTTGCCCTCGCTGCCCCATTTGTCGAAGTGGAAATTGCCTTCGTCATCGACACACTTGGCGATACCCGAGGCGAATTCCTGGGGCAACGACATGATGTAGTCTGAACCGTAGACGACACCAAAGCGTTCGCGATCGATTTCGCAGTCATTGATTTCTGCGTTGTGCATCGCCAACTGGGCTGCGGCGACACCCATTTCAATTTCGCGGCACATCACCTTGCTGCCCTTGCGGATTGTCCGCTGCAGCTTTTTGTCCATGGGCCCATAGTCGCTAATGTCACCGGTGAATTCCGATGCCTCAGCGGCATAGTCAATCGACAGCACGCCCTGTGGGACCTGGGTCAGCGGAGTAATCCCGCTCTGCGATTCGCGCAATCGCTTGACCAGTTCTTGGGGGTCGTTTCCGAGAGGTGAAATGACGCCGGTACCCGTAATAACGACCCGGCGATAAGCGACGTTGTCCATGAATCAATTGCAACGACAAGGGGAACAGTGAATGTGGCGGCACATTCTAAGCTCTAGGTGATATAGCAAAGAGGGGGCATCGGCAACAGACAAAACATGCACCAACATCCATGCGTTTGTGCAGTCCACCAGCCGGGGTACTGCACAGACGACTGTAGCAGCTTGCCAAGCGATTAATAGCGTCCACGATTGGGGGCGGTCGGCCCCTGCGAAATCTGTGGAACCATCGGCGTCGTCGTCAAATTATCTGACGCGCGGCCACGGTACTCGATAAACATTAGGGCGTCCGCACGTCCCGCCGTCATCCCAGTAATCATTTCCAGGTTCAGCAGCGGCACTGCGGCTTGCGGCCGCTCGGGACTGGCGATCACACCGCAGGAAAGCAGCAGCACCATGTCGGACGGCCAGCGGAATCGCTCGTGCAATCGCCAGCTGACAACTTGAGGGACATCGATTTTCGTGCGGTAAGCGGTGCCATCTGGAAGCGGCAGGTCCAACTCGACAGGCTTTAGCTTATCGACTTGATCAATTTCTGCTTTGATCACGCAATCGAGTGCTTGTCGATCAACGGTCAACAGCGGGCTGATTTCCAAACGATAGCCTTCTTGGATTTCGCCGGTTTCAGGTTCGTAGGGTGGCCAACCGGTCGAAGCAGGCTTCACATTGCGAACGTAGTTTCGCCCGCGAGTACTTGCCAACTTCTGAGTTTGCCCGTTGTAAGTAATCAGATCCAATGCTTGAACTTGTCGCGTATCGGTACGCTGACGCAGCATTGCCATCACGAGCGCTGCGTTTTCTTTGCTCAGCAACCACGCTTGCACACCCGGTGAATCGACCGCAACGTGCTGCATCAGCAAGTGCGCCCGACTCCGCCAGTTCGGATTGCCAACCGTCATTACTTTGAGTGACAGGACCTGTGGGTCTTTTTCGCCTGCGGTAAAACGATCGACGATTCCGGCGACCACTTCGGTCATCTCACGGGTGTGGTAAACCGAAAGCGTATCGCGGCTGGCGTTCATGTAACCGAACGGCGATGTGAACCAAGCATCGGTGCCGGTTTCTCGCAAAATCCAATCGATCACGGCCTGCTCGGGGTGGTCGTGATTCTGCAAATACCCTGTGTACGGTCGCAGGTCAAAATCACGCGATTGTTGGCCAGCCGTTTGCGGCAGCAGCTTTCCGCCACTCGAATTACCCAGCGAGTTGCGTTGGTTGTTCGGTGGAGGCTGAATGCTTTGCATCGCACCGCCTTGTGTCGGCAGCGGTTGCGGCTGGCCAGCAGCTGCATTTTGGTTGGGAAGACCTTGCCCAGCTTGCGCCTGCAGTGACGCAGAGGCTCCCCCAGGAAGGTCAAACGCTTGGCCGTAAGCCTCGTTCGTGAGAGCTCCGGCCGAGGTGGCACATGCGAGTGCCAGTGCTACGGAAAGACGCCGCGCTGACAGAGTTGACATCCAATTTGAAAGAAAAGTACGCATGTCCCAACCGGTTTTGCGGAATTCAAATGCGATTTTCAGAATTTTTTCCAATCGCTCTAAAGACGCTATAGCGGGATAGCCATACCGGCGGCAAGGCGATTTCGAAAAGTCGCCCGTCAGCTGTGCTTTTGTCTAGGCGTCGGCCGCGTGTTCCTGCAGTTCTTCGAGCGACGCGAATTCCAGCGTCGAGATATGCGTGGCGGAGAGCACCACTTGAGGCGCCATCCCGGCATCGAACGCTTCTTTCCAACGTGTCGCACACAAGCACCAGCGATCGCCCGGTTTCAACCCCGGAAAGCGGTACATCGGGTTGGGGGTTGAGAGGTCGTTGCCACGTGATTTACTGAACTCAAGAAACTCGGCCGTCATCACCGCACAAACTGTGTGCAGCCCCGAATCTGAGGCACCGGTATTGCAACACCCGTCTCGGTAAAAACCGGTTACCGGATCGGTACTGCACTCGCCTAACTCTGTCCCCAGTACGTTCTTCGCCATCAATAACTTCTGCCAGTTTCAAATGAACAATCGCAAGCCACGCCGCCAACCTGGGCGGCGGAGGTAGAGTGTAGCGGTTTGCCAACGAGACGTGGGAGCGTCGGCGAATGCTATGCGTGGCCAATCGAAGCAAACGCGGTATGATGGGGCTCGAAACCGTTTTCCTCGTTCGCTCTGAATTTGTCGCCCCATGGATGTGCCCCCCGCTTCAAACTCGCGTCTTCTGGAGCGTCTCACCCCCGAACAGCAAAATGCGGTTGTCCATATTGATGGCCCGATGCTGATTCTGGCCGGTCCGGGTAGCGGCAAAACTCGTGTGGTGACCCACCGGGTCGCCCATCTGTTGGAATCGGGAATCCCCGAGTGGCAAATTGCGGCACTGACGTTTACGAACAAGGCTGCCGACGAAATGCGGGCCCGGGTCGATTCCCTGGCCCCAGGCAAACAGGTCTGGATGGGGACCTTCCACCGTTTTTGCGCGCAACTGCTCCGCCGCTATGCGCCGATGGTTGGGCTGCAAGAGAACTATTCGATCTATGACACGTCTGATTCAAAGCAGGCGATGAAACGTGCAATCGAAGCGGCCGGCGTATCGACCTCGCACGCGTCACCCGATCAGATCTCGAACCTGATTAGCAAAGCGAAGAACAAACTGATCACCCCTGAGGTCTGGCAGACCCAAATTGTCAGTCCACAAGAAAAGGTCGCTTCGCAGGTCTATCCGGTTTATCAAAAACAGCTTTTGGTCGCCAACGCCGTCGACTTCGATGACCTGCTGCTGCACGTCGCGACGATGTTGCGCATGAATCCGGAACTGCGTTCTGACTTGGATGCGCGGTTCCGGTACATCATGGTCGACGAGTACCAAGACACAAACTTGGCACAGTACGCGATCGTCCGCGGACTTTCTGTCGACCATCCGAATCTGTCGGTAACCGGCGACCCGGACCAGTCGATCTATGGTTGGCGCGGCGCCGACTTGAACAACATCCTGGATTTCGAGAAAGACTATCCGAACGTCAAAACCGTTCGCCTGGAACAGAACTACCGCAGCACACCGAACATCCTTCGCGCAGCCGACCAACTGATTCGGCACAACCGCCGCCGCAAACAAAAGGACCTGTTTACCGAAAACGACGAAGGCCCCGCAGTCACATTGAAGTTCTGCTCGGACGGTTTCGAAGAAGCTGACAGCATTGCCGATGACATCGTGAACTTGGTCGCCAGCGAAACGGCGAAGCCAAGCGACTTCGCGATTTTCTGTCGCATGAACTCGCTCACACGATCAGTCGAACATGCGCTGCGTGGACGCGGCGTGCCCTACCAAATCATCAACGGTGTCGAGTTCTATCAGCGCAAAGAAATCAAAGACATCTTGGCGTACCTGCACTTGGTCAACAACCCCAGCCACGATGTTGCGTTGATGCGGGTGATCAACACGCCAACACGTGGGATCGGTGCCAAGACAGTCGAACGTTTGCAGGCGTTTGGAGACCGCCACTCGATCCCGCTGTTGGAAGCTGCGCGCCGAGTTGACGAGGTCGATTCGATCGCGAAACGCAGCCAAACCATGGTCAAACGCTTTGTCGATCTGTATGACAAGATCGCTGCCAAAGCGACCGCATCACTGGAAGAAGTGATCCGCTACGTCGTGCAAGAAAGCGCCTACGACAAGTATCTCGAAAAGTCAGCCCCCGATGGCGAAGATGTCAGTCCACTGGCCAACGTGGACGAACTGGTAACCGCGGCCGCGGATTTTGATCGTCGCCACCCCGATGATGGTTCCCTGGATGCGTTCTTGGAACAAGTCGCCTTGGTCAGCGACACCGATGCCTTCGACGATTCCGATGAACGCGTCACGCTGATGACGCTGCACGCGTCAAAGGGGTTGGAATTTCCACGCGTTTATATCATTGGCGTCGAAGACGACCTGCTGCCACACAAACGTTCCAAAGACGATGACTCGCAATTCGAAGAAGAACGTCGATTGCTGTTTGTCGGAATCACCCGTGCCGAGTACTCGCTTCAGCTCAGCTGCTGTAAACGCCGGATGATCCGTGGCGAATTCCGCCCAGTCATTCCGAGCCCATTTCTGAACGAGCTGCCACTGGAAGAGATGCAGCGAATCGATTCGGTCCAGCGCGGCGCATGGCTGGACGACGTCGATCAAAGCACGCCATCGGACTGGGACATGCCCGCGATCCAAATCGACCAAGACGGAATCAATCAAGATGCCGATACGTCATTCGATTTCGGAGCCAACGATCACGCCAAAGAAGACATCGCACAGTTCGAAGATGTCGACTTGGATTCCCCGCCGCCAGAGCCCGAGAAGGCATCCGATCCGGTACCGCAAATCGGAACCCTGAAAACGGCTGCCGACTTGATGACATTCAACCGACCGCCCATCACCGCCTTCCAAGAAGGCACTCGGGTCCGCCACTCCGACTACGGCGTCGGAGTCATCACCGCTGTCAGCGGTCGTGGCCCGAAACGGATGGCAAGGGTCGAGTTTAATGAAGGCGAACACAGCTTCCGGCTCGCGTTTGCGCCACTCGAACTCGCCGATTAGCGACAACCACTGCGTTCAGGCTGCTTGTCCACCGGCTGATTGCTGACTGCCCACCGGCCAACCCAGGAGCGGCTATGATTAGGGATCCCACCCATCCCCGCCACCTGGAGGCCTCTGATGCCTAATCGACGACAATTCACCACCGGAACGATCACCGCCGCGGCCGCACTTGCCGCCAACCATTCGACCGCCGCCGCCAGTGAGCGGATCCGCGTCGGCGTGATCGGTGTCGCGAATCGCGGCGGGCAATTGATCGATGCGTTCTTGCCACATAGCGACTGCGAAATCGTTGCGGTCTGTGATGTCGATTCAAACACACTTGGCAAAGCAGTCAACAAGCTCGACGGCAAGCCGAAACCCTATCGTGATTTTCGCCAAGTGATCGATCGCGATGACATCGACGCAATTGTTGTCGCAACACCGGATCACTGGCATGCGATTCAAACCATCACAGCATGTGACGCTGGTAAAGACGTTTACTGCGAAAAACCGCTTTCGATCGCGGTCAACGAAGGTCGCGCGATGGTCAATGCGGCTCGCCGAAACAATCGCATCGTCCAAGTCGGAACGCACCGCCGCAGCAGCAAGCTCTATCGCGAGCTCGCCCCCCAAGTACAAGACGGCATGATCGGCAAGGTCTGCGTCAGCCGAGCGTTTCGAACCAGCAACATGTACCCCGATGGCATCGGAAAACTCGCTGCCAGCGATCCGCCGAGCACGCTGGACTGGAACATGTGGCTTGGCCCTCGTCCCGAACGTCCCTATCAGGACAACATCGCGCCGTACAAATTCCGCTGGTGGAAAAACTACTCTTCACAAATGGGCAACTGGGGCGTGCACTACCTGGATGCGATTCGCTGGTGCACTGGCGATGAGGCCCCAAAATCGGTTTGTGCGATGGGCGGCAACTTTGCGATCGACGACGACCGCACCATCCCCGATACGATGCAAGTGACGTTCGAATTCGAATCCGGACGACTGGCAATTTTTGGTCAGTACGAAACCAGTGGCAACCGAGCCATTCAACAGGGCGAAATCGAACTACGCGGCACCGACGGCACCTGCTATGTCAGCGAGCGCGACTATGAAATCGTTCCAGAATCTGGCGGCCAATTCGCCGACCGTGGCCCGCGGATGAAGCCGCAGAAAAAATCCGTTCCAGGCGGAAATGCTCTACTCACGCAAGATCACGCCAGAAACTTTTTGGACTGTATCAAAAGTCGTGAATTGCCCAACGCGGATGTTGAAATCGGCCATCGCAGTACCACGATGAGCCTGATTGCAAATATCTCACTCGCGGTCGGACGACGACTCGAGTGGGATGCCCAAGCCGAACGTTTCATCAATGACGACGAGGCAAATGAGCTACTGCAATACGATTATCGCGCGCCATGGAAACTTGGCTAGCAATACGCAGGTGACACTTACAAGATAAGTCAACGTGCCACTGCCAAAGCAGCGTTCTCTACCGCTGCTTTGGCGTTGTGGAAAGCGAGAGGGGGTGAGATCGAACTCAAAGATCAAGCGGCCGCTGAGATCAACAGGCCGCTGACGCTATTCCTGAATCGCACGTTTGCGAAAGTAAGCTTCGATCGCATCGCGATAGTGGGTCGGCAAATCACGACTGATTTTCTGTAGGGCTTCTTTCCGCTCAGCAGGCGGAAGATTTCCCCAACCGGGATCAGACCCAAGATCTTTCTTCTTGACGTTTCCGTCGCCCGAGCCACCTGCGATTTGGCTGTCTTGCATCGGCGACTCCTGGCCGCCCTTGGAGCTTCCTCCCTGGCCGCTTCCCTGTTGTTGTTGTTGTTGCTGCTGTTGTTGTTGTTGTTGCTGCTCTTCCAGCTTTTCAATCAGCTTCGACAGCTTGTCGATGATTTTTTGTTCTTGACCGTCGACTTTTTCATCGCTGCGTCCGAGGTCCAGTCGACGCGAAACGTCGGTCATCAGGCGAGCAATTTCATCGAGCGAGTCTTCTTTGAGCGGTTTGATATCTGCGACCATCAATTTCGCAACACGTGTGAACCGCACCGGACAAGCGTCTTCGTTATCGAGCAGCATTCGCAAATCGGCCAATGCTTCTTTCTTCATCAGCAAAGCGTGGTAGCAAGTCGCTCGGTAGAACAACGAGCTTGCCGGATCAATCGATTGAGTCGCATCAACTTCGGCGATCACAGGCAACGCTTCGTCGTACAATCGTCCACGAACAAGCGAACGTCCCAGCCAGGTTCGAACGGTCATTCGAATCGGCTTCGGTAACGACTCGATCGCTGCATATTGAGGGGCGGACGGATCGATACTCGTCGCGGCCGCGATCGGATTGATCGTTGTCGTCTCGATAAGCGAGCGGACAGAGTCGTTCAGGCTGGCGATTGCGGAAACAAACGCGTCCATGGGATCCAGCTGGCGACGATTAACGTCTTCGATGAAAGCCACGGTGGTCTGATCGACAACCGAAGGGACCACACCGTACTCATCGAGCGATTGGCGAAGGACCATCGCCATCTGGTCATGATTGAGCGGTTTCCAAGAACTCTCGTCCTGCAAGGCGTCATCGGCCGCGACGTGAGTCAACAGCACACAGGCGACAAGGAAGAACCAAAGGGCAATAGCAAAGGTCTGCGACCGAACAGTCGATCGGGAGTCAGCTGCGAGCGACGTCGTTGTCGCGTGGTTTTGCGTCACAATAAGTCCGCCTTTGTTGGAGTCGACTATTGATTGCGCCTCATCAGCAAGTCGCGTGTTATTTTGTACAACCGATCCTGCCTTTCGGACAAGTTTTTCAACATCGGAAGCAAGTCTTGTGCCGAAGTCTCATCTGATTGTAGGAGCCCTGAATAGCGCTGTGTCGTGGTTTGGATCCGTTTTTCCATGGTGCGGATCAATTTCAGCTCGGAAATTGCCCCCACAAGCGGCTGTTCACCGGGCTGTCCTGCCTGCTGCTGACCCGATTGACCTTCTTGCTGTTTTTGCTTTTCGAGGTCTCTTTGAGCCTGCTGCAAGGCAGTGATCATTTCTTCGATCGCAGCAAGGACATCTTGTTGAATGCCTTGTGTAACGGCATCAATCTGAGAATTGCCTAAACGTTGGGCAATGCGATCACTGTCATTTCGGATCTGCTCGACCACCTCAGGAAAGGCAACACTTGACCCCTCCTCCCGGAGGAGCAACATTGCCCGGTCCGCTTCGACCGTAATCTTTTTCTGCTCGAACGAGAGATCGCCGGCACGCAAATCGGTTTGCCGGTTTCGCTGCGACTTGGGTGTTTCGGCAAGCTGTGCGGTATCTTCGAGCACTTTTGACTGCATCGCGGCCATCTTTTTCAACCGACTTTCCAGGCGAGCGAGTTCCCTCTGCATCTCCTCTTCGCGAAGTTGACGCAAAATTTGCTCTAACTGGTCGATCGCCTGACGCAAATTTTCCTCCGCCGCAATCTGCTGCTCAACCGCCTCGTCACGCTTCGCTTCCTCAAGTTCTTTCTCAGCCTGACGCATCTTCTGAATCGCATCTTGCAACTTTTGCTCGGCCGCCTGCTGTGGCGACTGCTGACTTTGTTGCGACTGCTGGCCCTGCTCTCCCTCTTGGCCCTGCTCTCCTTTCTCACCTTGCTGGGATTGCTCCCCTTGTTGGCCCGGCTTGCCTTGCTGGGATTGCTTGGACTGCTCGCCTTGCTGTCCTTCCTCGCCTTGCTGACTTTGCTGTTCCAAATCCTTCGAATCACTCTCAGAAGATTTCGGTTCGCCAGAGGAATCTTGATCGGACTCCTCGCCAGGTTTGGGCTCGCTCTCGGATGGCGATTTCTCCCCCGACTCTTCACCTGATGCGTCGGATTGTTCGTCGTTCGAATTCTCTTCCGCACTATTGTCCGAGGATTCGCTGTCGGAAGATTCGCTGTCGCTCGAGTCAGCGTTGTCGAATTCGTTCTCCTCGGACATCTCACGCTGCAGATCTTCACCGCGGTCTCGCAGTGACTTTTGTTCTTTGCCAAGCTGCTGCATGTCCGCACCGTTTTCGGTCCGGGCGCGGGTGCTGCGCTGCGATCGCTCGATACGCTTGAGATCTTTGATCATTTGCGCAACGCGTTCTTTTTCGTCGCGAATGCGGTTTGCTCGATCCTCACTGGTCAGCAGTTTCAGGATTTCTCCCAAGCCTTTGGTCGCGGTATCCTGATTATTGATCGCGTCGGAATACTTTTCATTGCGAAGCGAGTCACTCGCAGTACGCAGCTGTTGGAGGACGAATTTTTCGCGGGATTCCTTTGCCGCGCGTCGGAGCAGCGCCGCACGCTCAGGGTTTTCCGCCGCCTCGACATCCGCCAAACGAAGCAGCAATTCCTCTAACCGCTGATAGCGATCGGCGACACCATTTTGCCGCGATGCCAAATCGGTTTGCTGTGCCCAAGCGGTGGATCCGCCGACGAGGATTCCCCAAACAAATAGGATCGCACACCACAGTGTGACGCCGGGGAATCGATTGGGCTGTGACATAGTTTTGTCCAGATCGTTAATCAAACAGGCTCTTGATCGCGTTCTTGCGTTGTTTCTTGGTCTCTTCTTGCAAGGCTTCTTGGTCTTGGATTAGACCACGGACCAAGTCCAAAAGTTCATTATAGCTCTCCAAATCCAGCATCTTTTCAAGGACAGCCGACAATTCGAGTAGAACCCGATCTGCGGCCGCGATCGCTGTATTGGTATTATCCGTTGCCTTTTGTGCGTCTTCGACAGTCAATTCGATCGCATTGATCGCTGCCATCAACTCTTGCATCGCCCCATCGACTGTCGCTCGGAGGGGATCGCGAACACCGCTTCCCAAGCGTTCCTGTCGGTCCTGCGAATCAATCCGATTGTTGACCATCTCCTGCAGCAAGTCATCGAGCGACTCGGCAATGCCGACCAATTCCTGAGACGTCTTCGTGGCTTGCAATCCGCTTTGTTGCAACCGCAGTCGAATGATTTGCAATGCCCGCGATCGACTTTGTTCGCCATCAGCGTCCGCGTTTTCTTCGCCGCCGTCTGATGCATCCTTGCCGTCGAATCCGTCGGCTTTGAATTTTGCTAGCTGATCCCGCAAGCCTTGTGTTTCTGTCACCGTTTGCTCCAAACGCGTTCGAAGTCCGAGTTCTCGACGCTCAAGCAATGTCAGCAATTCTTCGGGCGTGACGACCTGTAGTCGAAAGACTTCACTCGTCGTCAAATGTGTGCCATCTAAATTGAAACGATCTTTCGCTTCTGCGTAAACACTGATTGAGCGCCCTGGCACGAGAGGCTCGATCGTTTTTGAGTTGGTCAATTCCCGCAAGTCGACTTGGGTATCGGATTTACCATCACGGTCTGGCGTCATGCTGACTGACAATGGCGCGGCTGCATCAGTTGCTCCGCCCGATTCCGGCGTCTCGTTTTCTGTGTCGTCGGCAGGACTGCGAGCAACCAGCGCGGTCAGCGAATCGACGCCATAGTCGTCTTTGACTTGGCATTCAATCGGCAACAATGCAATCGGGGTGATCGCCGATTGAATCCCGCGAAGTTTCAGATCGATGGTGGGTGGTTCATCGACAATCGCGCCGACGAAGTAGCGAAATGGGGCTTGAGCGCTGATTCCGTCTGGGCTCGCCGGAACCAGCCGGATCGCAGTCGGATTGCGGAATTCGCCGAGATGCACTCGAAACGACCGACGATCCTTCGCGACTTCGATCGATTGGGCGAGCGTTTCTCGTCCTTGATATTCCAGCGACACATCCACATGGCCGATTGGCGAACTGGTGACGGCTTCCAACGTCACGTCGCTGCCTTCGCTGATCCGCAGGCCTGCCTGATAGGCTGTTTCAACGTCGAATTCGCCATCGGTACCAAGCGTCGATGATTCCCGCAGGTACTCGGGATAGCGTACCCGGACATTCATCTCGGCGATCGCTGGGGGCTGTACCGCTTCGACACGAAAATCATTGAGACGGTCGTCGAGACCGAGTACTGAAAACGTAAACGATTCACCCAGATTGCTTAGCGGCGGGCCATCGAGAACAAAAGCCTGGTATCCGTCTCGTTCTCTGCCCACACGACGAAAGTTGGACTGTCCACGCGTCCCGCTTTCCATTTGGTAGTACAGGGTACAGACGCTTGGGACTTCAAAGTCTTCGGTGTTTGCTTGAATTCGCAGTGTCGGATTGCTACCGATTGGCAATCGCACGACACCGTCGGTGAACTCCAGACGATTCATCTCTTCCGGCGCGGTAGAGGCTGCCGAGATCGTTGGCACATCAACACCAACCATTTCCAGGTGTGCCCTGCGCGGCCATTTGGCGTCGGACATCAATGTCAACCTTGCGGCAGCGCGCGCAAACGCGTTGGGACTGTACACGGCAAACGCAATCACCATGATCAACAACGGGCCGACCACCAACGCTTTGTGAACCAACGGTTCTGAACGGAAGACACGTTTCGGGTCCACTCGATCAATTTCGGCGGCCGCTTCTTTGCAGACCATCGCCAACAAATCGGCCGAGTGCGCATCGCCATCACGACCCGGCTTGGAAAGCTGCACGGCGGTGACCAAGCGACCGCCCAAGGATCGATGATGGCGTTCGACCAATAGCGCCAAGCTGTCGTCTGGCAAGCTGCGATTGAGCCGTGACAACAGCATCCGCGTCATCACCAGCAACAACGTCAATCCGACCCCAAGCACCAACACGCTCCTCGCCGAGCGTGGCATCTCGTCACCGCCAAGCGTGACAGGGACGTAGTCAATCAACAGCCCGATCCAAAAGGCGGCGAGCAAAATCGCAGCCATCGCCAACAGCGAATCCCAAACCACATATCGCCGGATTCGTCGACGCAATGATTCGAGCAGCGATTGGACTTTTGGGTCAAACATGTTCGAGTCGAATTCTCTAGTTTCGGTGCCGCCGTTAGACCGGCGCTGGTGTATTTCAACAATCAGTAAATTCGGGCAATCGCGGTGTCATGGTCGAACCCGATCAGGCCAATCGGTGCAACCGGCGAATCACCCATTCCATCGTTAACATGCTGGCGAGCAGCCACATCAGCACCGCGTTGCGGCGCATCGCAAACATCGAATCGGGAGTCCCTGGCAAGACTGTCAATTGTGGTTGTGGGCGGATCGTTTCGGTCAACTGCGAAATCAACGTTTCACGATTCTCGAGTTCATCAAGTTTCCAGTATCGCCCCCCCGTGGCGCTGGCAAGCTCCGCCAACGCTTCGTCGTTTCGCTGAGGGCGTTCCAATTCAATCGTGGGCATCCGCACCGCAACGTTCTGTCGCAATTCAACCGCTTCCAACGTATCACCGAGGGTTAATTGCAACTCGTGATCACCTGGCTGGCGAACAACAAAACGCCCGTCATAGGTTCCCGGACGAGTCTCACCTTGCACAGGAGTTAGACGTACTTCCTGTGGTGCCCCTTGAGGAGTCAACAAAGTCGCTTTGACTTCGGACACGGTTAGCGGTTCGAACTGCTCGTCGGTCAACACGGCCCGAACCGAAATCGTATCGCCTACCATTGCCCGTTGGTTATCTACCAACAACAACCCGCGATTGCTGTCACGCAGCAAGCGTCCCTCGCTCACCCATCGAATCAACTTGGTGTAGTAATTGTCGAAGTACGCAACACTTTCTCGCCGCAATCGCCACATCTCGCCGCTGCCTTGAAAGTAAACGCGACCAGCACCGTAAAACTGGCTGGCCAAATAGACCGGCAGCGAATCTGAAATTCGTGTCGAGGGATCCGAGAAGTACGCATAGACCTTTGCAACCGGTTTTGCCGACCGGACACCGACGTAGTCGTACACTCCGCCGAATGAATCCCAGGCCTCGAAACTTTCCGCCGGATCGTCGGTCACCCACAAGAACTCCGCCCGTCTGGCTTCGGTTGTAAAGTCAAACGCCCACGCTGACTCGCCACCTTCACGACCGCTTCCGGTAATCAGACCACGCGTCGAAAACGTGACCGGATAAAAGCCGGCGATCTGTGAGACACGCGGATCGGTACGCAACCGCAACCAGCGTGGATGATAAACCGGACCGCCGATGATAATCATCCCGCCCGCTTGCGATGCGACCCAGCGGTCCAACAATTCGAGTTGCTCGGCGGTGATTTGAGTCCAATCGGGATCGAACATCGCGATCGCATCGTATTCAAACAACTCCGCCGCAGTCGCCGGGAATTCGGAGACCAATGCGTCCGCATCTTGGCTCATCCCCGGTTGGCCCGACTGCAACCAAGCGTCCAATCGGATCGATTTTTCACGGTAGAGCAAGTTCCGTACGAAGCGATATTCGCGAGTCGGTCCGCCAGCCACCAACAAAACACGTAACTTCCGCGCGACAACTTCGTAGCGGGCATCCCGGACGTTGTCGAGTTCGTTCTGGTCATTCGCCGGGGCGACCACACGCACAGCCAAACGACGTCGTCCAACAGACTCTGGTTCCAACTCAAACTTGACCCCAATCAACCCGCCGTCACCGTTCAAAGTGACACTTCGAGTATCGATAACTTCTGTGGGCAGGGTCCCCGCATCGTCGCCTTCTGAATTGTCCAGGGCATCAAGCAGCTGCACGTCAATCTTAAGTTCGCGACCACCGGTCGCTTGCAACACCGCCGAGACGGCGAATTTGTCATCGGGATAAACACGCTTCGGGGCATCAAGATCGACAATACGAATGTTGGTTGGCGCTTCACTACTTCCAAGTCCGACCGGGTAAACGGCGATTTCGCTTCGCTTGGCCATTGATGTCGCCGAAGCCACATTGGTCCCGCCATTGTTTTGCCCATCAGACAAAAGAACGATCCCAGCCAAGGTCGTCGGGTCGTGGCTTGCCAAAACACTGCTAATCGCGTCACTAATCCGACTCTGCGAGGCAGACGCGGCGATCGCTTCGCTCCAGTTGAGCACCTTGAACGAATCCGGCAGTGCATCCGTTTCGTCGTCCGATGGAGTGGAATCTTCGGGCAATGCCTGTTCGTCCGAAATCCCCAGCATCCCCGCCAGTGTTTGCTGCGTACGAACACTGTAAGCGCCGCCGACAAGCACAATCCCAACACAAAGCAAGCAGGCGCTGACTGCTAATAACCAGCCCACTGTTGTTGAGCCCTGGCTGGTAGAACTGCTTTTCGATTCTGTTGGTGCGGACACCTTTCCGAACGCACCCGCAATTAGCGATGCAAGCGACGCTAACAACGCGATCGCAATCAACGCCGCACCGACCAATGCGGTCAGCGACCGATTCCCATTGCCTTCAGTTCCCGCATCACTATCGTCGCTATTGCTGTTGGGATCCATTTTCGCAGGCGCGTCGATCCCTTGCGCTTCCAGCAATACCGGTTCGGGTGTTTCGCCAAAGCCGTAAACGCTGACACGGTGTTCGTCGCCTAACTTTTCGCTTAGCTTGCCTTCGTCAAGCAACTTCGTGACGCTTGCGATCCGACTATCACTTCCTGGACGCTCTGATTCCGCCAAGGACATGCTTTGACTGGTGTCGACCAGCACGACCACTTCGCTTGGCCGGACGATCTCGCGTTGCGTCCGTCGCTGTAGATCAAAGAAAAAGAAGATCAATCCGACGATCGTCACCAAACGCAAAAAGACAAGCGTCCAGCGAACGGGCTTGGAAAGTTCAACCGTATCACGGCGATAAAACCGCACGCAACCGGCAACAATCAGTGCAAAACCGACGAATACGATCGCCCAGATCCACCATCCGTTGATCGAAGCGGCGCGGGCAAATTCGAAGACTATTTGGTCGGAGGCTTTTTCGTTCACGACGCCCGTCCTCCCGTTGACGTGGATCCCAACCCGAAACTGCTCACCGCGCCTCCTGCTGGGACTGGTCCGCGCGATGAACTGTCGATGCCTTTGGCGTGATAGCTGGCCAGATAGGCGAGCGTTTGTTCGATAGCAAGCAGTATGCCCAGCAACACCAACATGGCGAGACCGAATGCTGAATTACCCGCGTACTGATTTTGGTTTCGCCAATCGTCGGCGGAGATGAATTGAATTTCGATTGGCAAGAGCGATTGGCGAATCTCGGCGAAATCGGCGCGTGCCAGATCGCCTTCTCCACCCGCGATGGTGCTCGCGACCGGACGAACCGATGGCGTGCCTTCGGTTGACATGATGCCCCACTCGAACAATCCCGGACGAAGGTATTCGTCGATTCCCATTGCGGCCGAAATCAGCATCTCGGTTGGCTTAATCGAAAGTACAGCTAACTCGTTGGGATCGGTGCCAGCCTCGGCTTTCAATTCGACGACCGTTCGTGGCGGTGCTTGTGCGGGCAACGCGAGTTTGACTTCTGGAAAGAAATCTCGGGTCATAAATCGGTGTTCAATCGGGTCGGTCACCAATCGCGACGTCGCTGCTGAGGCACCACTCCAAAGCTTTGCATTGGTCAGCAGCATGAACGGTACAAAGGTCGGGTCACCTGCCCAATTTGTCCACGTTCCGTCTGGGGCGGTCAAAACAGTAACGATCGTTCCCGCCCCGAACGTCTGCTCCGTCACCAGGGGTGCGCCGTCGCGTCGTTTCAGGACCGTCCGAAACCGAGACGCATTGGGATCTGCTTCATCAAGCGATGGTTGCTCCTCGGCGGCCAGCGTCCAACTCTGCTCGATCCCAATCAACGACAGCACCGAATCGCCAGCACCACGGAGCGGATCAAACAGCGTGTCTTCATCACCAAATAACACGTCACCAGTTTGCTGATCACCGCCGATTTCGAGCTCGGCAATTTCATCCAGCGGTCTCGGCAACAACCGACGGCCTTGCGAGAGCAATGTTTGGTTGTACCGATCGCCTTGAACATCGCCGCCGAGGAACCAAGCCAATCCGCCACCATCGCGAACGTATCCGTCCAACGCAATCGCGGCAGCCTCGCTGATTTCCGGCAGGTTGATCAAGTAAACCGCCCGATATCCAGTCAACGTTTCCTTTGTCACGCTACGCAAAAATGCCGGCGGCTTGATATCGGGAACCGCACCGATACGAACTTGGCTGCCTGGATCGAGAACAGCCGCGACTGTATAAGCGCCGCGTTCTTCCGGATCGCCATCGACAATCAGGACGCGTTCGGCGTCGGACAATGGCAACGTGCAGACACGTTTGTTGTCAATCGGCAGCGCGTCGACGGGCAACTCGACTTCGATCGCGTGCGTCCCCGTTTCGCTGATATAGACCTGAAACGTTTTCGTGATCTCTCCACCTGGCGGAATCGACTCGATCACCAAGCTTGGCAGTGATTCGCTATTGCCGCTGACCTGCCGAGACGGGTCAATCCCTGTCACGTCGTCTCCGTACCGAATGACCCGACATGCCAGCGTAACGTTTCGCACCACCAGATCGGAAAAGTTTTTTACCGTCGCGCGAACGACGACGGGTACGCCGGCAACCCAGACGTCTTGAACCGGAACCAGGCGTGTAACGGCTAAGTTCCGTTCGGGCGATGCCGCACAATCAATCATACGTACTTGCGCGTCCACTTCGAACGCTCGCAAAGATTCGGCAATTCGTTCGGTCTTTGCCCAATCGCGAGAGCGAAAATCGCTTGCGATATAGAGGTACTGCTCGTCCGAATCCATTCCGCCCGCCAACTGTGCGGCGAGGTCGATTGCCGGGACGAGGTCGGTTCGTATCGCAGAAGCGTTGGTCGCGATCACGCGAGCGATCAGACTGCTGTCGCTGGTAATCGTTTGCGCTGACAAATCCGCCGCGGCGTCACCCGATTCGTTTCCGGCCTGAACGGCCAATGCCGCCCGACTGGCTCGCATGACTGTCAACTGATGATTGCCATCGCTTGCCGCCAATCGCTCGGTCAATTGGGCGAGTGCTTCGAGTGCACGGTCGTAGGTCGTTCGGTCGCCCGAACCACTCACGTCGCCCATCGAGTAGCTGTCGTCCAAAATCACAATGTGATGCGTTGTCTGGCCACCGAGCACGCCCAACAACTGACGCCCTCCGGTCCATCCGCACAACATCGCGATCAAAACCGTTGCGATTGCGAGTCGCGCCAGCAGCAACAGAAACTGCCGCAGTCGCAGCCACTTTTTCTGCTTTCGATAACTGGACAACAAGAAATCCATCGCCGCCCAACGCTGACGTCGATGCCGCAGCATGTTGATCAGGTGGACCAGCGGCGGGACCGCGATGAATGCGAAACCGGCCAGCAGTGCAGGATATAAAAACACTCTCCGGCCTCCTTACCGACGCAGTTTTGGAAGAGACAAACGGTGCGACAAAAATTTTGCCAACAGCGCGTCAAGCGGCTCACTGGTGCGCACTTGGATGTAATCGATCGAAAGCCTTCCGCACGCACGTCGCGTCTGTGTGAGGAATTCTTCGAGTGCAGCCAAGTATCCTTCACGCAGCGCACGCGGGTTGCAATTCAGCATGTCGTCGTTTTCTAAACCTTCGAAACGCGTCGCGCCGTTGAACGGAAAATCGATTTCATCATCGTGCAGCACATGAAATAGCGCGACGTCGTGGCCGCGGGCACGCAATACCCGCATTCCTTCGACCAATGAATCGACGCCTAACAGATCCGAGACAATCACGATCAAACCGCGCCGCGGAATCGTTTGCCCGACCTGCTTGGCAACTTGCACGAGGTCTGTCCGCCCATCCGCACCGACCTGATCGAGCAGTGACAAGATACGCAGCAGCTGTTGTTGGTTGCTTTTGGCGGGCAGGCTATCACGCATCGCGGTATCGAACGTGATTAAGCCGCAAGCGTCTTTTTGGCGAAGTGCCAAATAGGCGAGTGAAGCTGCGATCGATGCCGAATAATCAAACTTATTCGAATCGCCGTCGCCATACGCCATGCTGGCACTGCGGTCGACCAACAGCGTCAACCGGAGGTTTGTTTCCTCTTCGTACTGTTTAATGTGCAACCGATCCTGGCGCGCGTACACCTTCCAGTCGATGTGTCGCAACTCGTCACCGGGGTGGTACTGACGGTGCTGCAGAAACTCGATCGATTGTCCGAAGTACGGGCTGCGGTGCATGCCAGACAAGAAACCTTCGACGACACGTCGTGCGGTCATCTCCATCCGACGGATGCGCTGCGTGACTTCAGGACGCAAAAATTCTTTGGAATCGGGCATCGCGTGATAACTCGTCTTCGGTCGTTGGGGTCGCGGCAACGATGCGGTCAATCACATCGTCGCTGGTCACACCGTCACTCTCGGCAGCGAAGTTCACGACCATGCGGTGACGCAAAATAGGTTTGGCGAGTTGCTGGATGTCTTCCACCGAGACATGGAAACGGCCTTGTAACAACGCCCGTGCCTTGCCGCCCAGGATCAGGAACTGCACAGCTCGCGGGCCCGCCCCCCAACCGACCAACTCATTGACAAAGTCCGGCACGCCTTCGTCACCGACGCGAGTTTGCCGAACCAGTGACAGCGCGAAACGCACGACATGGTCGCTGACGGGAACCTGACGCACTAAGTTTTGCAACCGAATGATTTCTTCGGCGTTTAGAACTGCTTCGACAACACCGGTGTCTTTGCCGGTCGTTCGCCGCGCAACTTCGAACTCTTCGTCGAACGACGGATACTTCACATAGACCTTGAACATGAAGCGGTCTTGTTGCGCTTCCGGCAGCGGGTAGGTGCCTTCTTGTTCGATCGGGTTTTGTGTCGCCAACACAAAGAACGGGTTGGGAAGCTGGTGGCGCGTCCGCCCGACGGTGACTTGGCGTTCCTGCATCGCTTCGAGCAACGATGCTTGGGTCTTTGGTGGAGTCCGGTTGATCTCGTCGGCCAGGATGATATTGGCAAACAGTGGGCCTTCCATAAAACGGAAGGCGCGGTGTCCGGAGTGACGGTCCTCTTCGATGATTTCCGTCCCGGTCACATCCGCCGGCATCAAGTCAGGCGTGAACTGAATCCGTGAGAACGACAGGTCCATCGTCTGTGCGAGCGTGCTGATCATCAACGTCTTCGCCAAACCGGGAACGCCTTCGAGCAACACGTGACCGCGGCTGAAAAGCCCGATCATGATTTCGTCGATTACTTCTTGTTGGCCGACAATGACTTTAGAGAGCTGCTCGCCGATTTGCTGTTTGGCCTGATTGAGCCGAGACGCATCCGCCGCCGAAAGTTCGCCCTGCCCTGTTCCTTCATTTTCTGCCGAGTTACCGGCTGTTTCGACCGACATCTGGTGTGTATTCCTTGTGCGGGTTCAGGTCGCCCAAATTGTCCAAGCTGTTTTAGGATACCAGCTTTTTCAGGATACCAGCACAGCAACCGAGGGAATATAGCGGCTTGTGCGCCAATGCACCCTGAAAAGGGGTCTAAGGGACGCCATCTGCAGGCGGTTGTGTACCGATTCTGACCTTGATCCTTACTCAGGCCCACCCTATTGTCAGTCGACAGGGTCGTGTTTCACGCGATGATCCCAGCGAGGATTGCTGGTGTATCAAATGCTTTCTTCGGGGCACCGGTTACCACGAGGCACAGGGACGATGCGAAAGTGGAAAATCAGAACCAAGATGATCGCAGGGTTAACTGCCTTGGCGATCGCCTTCGCAACCCTGGTGTTCAGCAGTTGGTCGCAAATGTCTCGCGACCGAACCCTGGCAAATGAAATCGGTCTTCTCGCCGACGAAATCGATCTCGCGCACGGTCTGATCCGACTGACCGAAAAATTCAAAGGCTCGGTCTACGATCTACAAACCGTCGGCAACGAAAAACAACTTCGCCCCCATCAACCGCTGCACCTTGAACTGCCGGCCGATTGGGGCCGCATCAGCGAAACGATCAGCTTTGACCTCGATCGGTTGCAACGCGCGCTCGCCACCTATCGCAAAAAGATCTCCGAACAATCCGAAGGCGAAAGCGAAGCCAAACTCCTGATCGATCGCGATCAACAACTCAAGAATCTGGCCGCGATCGAAAGCCATCTCGCCGACATCCAAACCGACTGGAACCAATCCGAACAACTCCAAGATCAATTGGAACTGTCATTCTTTCGCGCCGACTTGACTGCGAAAACGCAGCAGGTGGAACAGCTAACCGCAACGAATTTTGAAGCGGTTCAAGGCGCGATCAAACAGTTTGGCGAGAAAGTCGACAACGAGCATCGCGCGAAACGAAACACGTTCTGGGGCCTAACGATCGCGGCATTCATGGTCATGCTGTTTCTGGCCTGGCTTTTCTGGACGTTGATCGTCGTCCCGTTCCGAACGCTCATCAAAGGGTCCGAACTGATCGCCAATGGACACCACAAACACAAGATCCTGCTCGGTACCAATGACGAAATCGGCCTGATGGCCGACACGATCAACGAGATCACGGACGGTTTTAATAATGCGGTTGCGAATGCGACGCTGGCCTGGAAACGCGCCGAACAGGAAGTCCGCGAGCGCACCCGCGAAGCGATTCAGAACGAACAACTCGCCAGCGTCGGATTCCTCGCCGCGGGAGTAGCTCACGAAATCAACAACCCCCTCGGCGCGATCGCCTGGAGTGCTGAAGCCCTCGAAGAATCGCTCGACGAAATCTCTGAAGAGGACGGCGAGACGGTCGACGAAAGCTTCCTCGCCGAATTGCGTACCAACCTGGGACTGATCCAGTCGGAAGCGTTCCGCTGCAAAGGGATCACCAAGCGACTGCTCAGCTTCTCGAAACTGAGCGACAGCAGCCGAGACACAGAAAACATTGGTGAACTGGTCGAACGAGTCGTCGCCTTGGTTGGCAAAGTCGGCGAATACCGATGCAAAACCATCCAAACGCACCTTACCGGTGATGTCCGTGCGTACTGCAATGCACAAGAGATCCAACAAGTGGTTTTGAACCTGGTCAGCAACGCCCTCGAATCGGTAGACACCGCCGGCAAAGTCGACGTCTATGTTCGCCAGGAATTCGATCCGCTGACCGACCGCCGCAACGCGATCATCTCGGTCGAAGACAACGGCTGCGGCATGAGCCAAGAGGTCATGGACCACCTTTTCGAACCGTTCTTTACACGGCGTCGTGACAACTCTGGAACGGGCCTAGGGCTCAGCATTAGTGCCCGCATCGTTTCCCTGCACCACGGCGCGCTCACCCCCTACAGCGACGGCGAAGGCTGCGGATCAAAAATGGTCTTACGGTTGCCGACCGAAGCTCCTAAAGAAGTCTCTCCCACAGCACTTCGAACGCCGTCGCTCCCCACGTCGACGTTTGCCCAAACGATCGCTGAAGACTCCGAACTGATAAGCAAAGATGTCGAAAAAGTCGCCTGAATGTGAATCCATGCACGTCTTGTACGCCGACGACGAGACGACGCTGCAAACCTTGATGAAAAACCAGCTGGAAAAGCTGGGACACAGCGTCGTGGTTTGCCCCGACGGGCCGACCGCTGTCGCCGCGCTCGAACGCGAACCCTTCGATTGCCTGATTGTCGACCTGGACATGCCCGGCATGAAAGGTGCCGAAGTCATCGAGCGCGCAAAGAAAATCCGCCCAGACATCGAAGCGGTCGTGATCACCGGCAAGCCCGACCTGCAATCCGCCCTGACCGCCATCGATAACCACGTCTTTGCGTTTCTGACCAAACCGTGCAGCTTTAAACAAATCAAGTCACTGCTTAGCGAGGTCTACCATCGCCTCGCCGGATCGCGCCGCCTGGCCGCTCTCGAACATCGCGTCCGCCAAACCGATGGTGACGGGCAACTCGTCGGCAACGGATCCGCAATGGATCAAGTTCGCCAGGTGATCAAGAAAGTTGCCCCGACGGACAGCACCGTGATGATTCGCGGCGAAACCGGTTGCGGCAAGGAACTCGTTGCACGCGCCGTTCACAACGCCAGCTTGCGAGCTGGGGAACCGATGGTTTCCATCAACTGCGGAGCGCTCCCTGAAAACCTGATCGAAAGCGAATTGTTTGGCCACGTCAAAGGCGCCTTTACCGGTGCCGACAACGCTCGCGTCGGACTGTTTGAAGTTGCCGATGGGGGGACGATTTTCCTGGACGAAATCGGCGAACTGCCGCTGATGATGCAGGCCAAACTATTGCGTGTCCTCGAAACCGGTGACATTCGGCGACTTGGCAGCAATCAATCAAAGCGAGTCGATGTCCGAGTGATCTGTGCGACACACCGCGATCTAGAAAAGATGGTTCAGGAGGACCAATTCCGCGAAGACTTGATGTTCCGCATCAACACGTTTGAAATTCACGTGCCGTCGCTTCGTGAACGCACCGAAGACATCATGCCCCTCGCCGAACACCTGCTCCGTCGCCACCGTTCCGACTGCGATGACAACGATTGCTTTACCGCCGAAGCCACTACCGAGCTACTTGCCCACAAATGGCCAGGGAACGTTCGCGAACTAGCCAACGTGGTGGAACATGCGGCGATCCTTTGTGACAAACTGCCGATCGATGCCGACTGCCTGCCAAGACACTTCAGCCGACGTAAATTGCGAAATGAGATTCGTGAATCCGGCCCGATGACGATTCGCGAAATGGAAATGATGGCTATCGATCGCGCGATCGAACGCAACGGGGGCGACAAAAAAGCCGCCGCCGAAGAACTCGGGATCAGCGTCAAGACGCTTTACAACAAGCTGAACTCTGCCGAAGAAAAAGCGGCGTAGCCGAACTTACTCCTGTTCCGCAGCTTGCAGTTGAATTCGAACCTCGGTCCCGCGACCGAGTTCGCTTTCGAAATTCAAAACGCCTTCATTCTTGTCCAGGATCGATTTGCAAATCGACAGCCCCAAGCCCATTCCTCGCGACTTCGTCGAATAGAACGGTTCAGTAATCTGCTGAATCCTCTCGGCCGCAATGCCCTCACCTTGGTCCGCGATCGTGATGCACACGATCCCGTCTTGCGACCGAGTCGCGACCTGCACCGTGCCTCCGTCCGCCATCGCGTCACAAGCGTTGCGGACGATGTTGCGGACGACAATTCGAAGTTGCTCTTGATCGACCATCGCGACGGCAGGTTCACCGTGATGCTGCACCTCAAAACCGATCGACTCCAGCGATGTGAATTCACTCGCCAAGACATCACGAACCATCGCGGCGATATCCGTCGCCACACGTGACGAACTTCGCAGTAGCGATGACTCGGAAAGCGCGGTCACGATTCCGTCGATCACACCAACTTGGCGTTCGATTCGGTGTAAATGTTCGCGGCGTTTCTCCTCACTGACGTGCTCCGCATTCAAAAGAAAATACGCCGAACTCTTGAGCACGTTCAACGGATTGCGAATTTCATGAGCGATCCCGCCGGACACTCGCCCCATCGCCACAAACTTTTCTTTTCGGACCAACTCACTCTGCGTTCGCTGCAACTCTTGGGATCTCAATTCGACCCGCTGCTCAAGCTCTTTGTTCAGCTTGGAAAGTTCTAGCTGTGCCTGACGAAGATCCGTGATGTCGCGCACGACACCGGTATAAAACCGATCCGCACCCACGTTGTATTCACTCACCGCAAGGTGTGCGGGAAATAC
Source organism: Rhodopirellula sp. MGV (assembly GCF_002251265.1). Lineage (NCBI taxonomy): Bacteria > Pseudomonadati > Planctomycetota > Planctomycetia > Pirellulales > Pirellulaceae > Rhodopirellula > Rhodopirellula sp. MGV. The sequence goes on from NZ_NPDI01000073.1 coordinate 34,647, forward strand.
GGTTCCGTCCTTGCGACGCCCATCGACCTCGCGACCGATCCCGATAATCCTCTTCTCACCGGTACGTTCGTGACGCTGCAAATACCCATCATGCTGGCTCCGATCGGGCTCCGGCATCAACAGGGAGACGTTTTGACCAACGATTTCGTCGGCGCGATATCCAAACAATGTCTCCGTTGCCGGATTGACCGACTGAACCGTGCCCTTGCGATCAATCGTAATGATCGCGTCGACGGCATTGTTCAAGATTGCTTCGAGCTGAGCCAGGCGTCCGGCTGATTCGGTAGGAAGATCAGTGGTCATTCACTTGGCCCCAATTCAAACTGCTACTCATCATCATGTTCACTCACAAAAGTGATCCAGTGTGTCACAGTTGCCGCTTCTTGTCACAGGGGACTTGATTTCACTCGGTGTATTCTGTCGCAGGACACCGCATTTAATTGATTGAATGCAGGATCCATGAATACATTGATGTGGTGTTTTGCACTAGCGTGCCGATGTACATGCGGCAAGGGAGATCCAAAATCCCAGTGCGTCCGCCGGCTTTCCCATGATGCTAAAATGGGCTCCTTCGCTTGGTGTGATCGCAATCGCCCACGAAGCGCGACAGTGCGGCACAACTGGGCATCGGTGCACGCCGCGAGTTTTGAATCTTGCTGAAAAATACGGGGAAAAACGCCATTTCCTGTTTCGGCATTCGCCTTGCGTGTTATGCCTAGCGTTTACTCAAGGTTCCACAGTCTCCCTTTTCTACGATGACCGAGTCGCCCATCAAACTGTTGCTCGTCGAAGACGAAGATGATATCCGCGAATCCTGCGCACGCTGGATGCAACGCAAAGGACATCTCGTCAGCACTGCCGCGAGCGGTGCCGATGCACTTAGCCTCTGCGAGCAAAGAAGCTTTGACGTTGCCGTGTTCGACATGAACATGCCTGGAATGAGTGGCATTGAACTGCTGCAACGTGTCGTCCAACAAAAGCTCGAAATGGAAGTCATTATCCTGACCGGGCAAGGCACCATCGAAGCTGCCGTGGCGGCGATGAAGATGGGTGCCTGTGACTTCTTGACCAAGCCCTGCTCGCTTGGTGATCTCGAACACCACTGCGTGCTCGCTCGCGACCGCGGTCGGCTGAAACGAGAGAACCAACAACTCAAAGCGATCATCTCGCGGAGCAAACCTGCGATCGAGATGGTTGGCGAATCGCCATCGATGAAACAGGTCATCAAGATGGTGACCAAGGTCGCCCCAACCGACAAACCTGTACTGATCCTTGGCGAAAGCGGAACGGGAAAGGAAGTCGTCGCGCGAGCGATCCAACAAAACAGCCCGTTGGCCGACAAACCGTTTGTCACCATCAACTGCGCGGCCTTGCCCGAGCAGCTGGTCGAAAGTGAATTGTTTGGCCACCAAAAAGGCTCCTTCACCGGTGCCACGGCCGATAAACCCGGGCTGTTCGAAATCGCTGACGGCGGAACGCTATTCATTGACGAGTTGGGCGAGTTGCCGTTGTCGCTGCAACCCAAATTACTGCGCGTCTTGGAAGACGGATCGATGCGACGGATCGGTTCGCATAAAGAGCGGATCGTGAACGTTCGAATCATCGCCGCGACCAACCGCAACTTAGCGGACGACGTCGAACAAGGCCGCTTCCGCGAAGACCTTTATTACCGCATCAACGTTCTGTCGCTTGAACTGCCACCGCTTCGTGATCGCCCCGGCGACATCGACCGATTGATCGATCATCACTTGCCTGTTCCATGGCACATCGATGATGCCGCCCGAGAAGCACTAAACCGCTACTACTGGCCCGGCAACATTCGCCAGCTGATCAACGTCATACAGCGGGCAACGATTCTTCCGATGGCAACGAAATCACCCCTGATGACCTGCCTTCAGAAGTCATTCGTGACCTCGATGGTGAAGTGAACCACGGCAACGGATCACTCAACCACTCCGACTCGAATGGCACCAGCTCCGACCAAACGGTCTCCTTGCCGAATTCGCTGAAGCTGGACGATGTTTCCAAACATCATGTCCTGCGTGTTTTGGATTTGCAAAACGGCAACAAAGCCAAAGCCGCACGTGTACTCGGCATCCATCGCCGCAAGCTGTATCGGTTGCTCGAACGCTTTGCCAACAACGAATCGGAAAGCACGGCAACCGCTGAAGCGTCCTGAGCCACGCGACTCGGGAAACAGAACGGAAGCCGGCCTGGTCCAAAGATCAACGGCTACAGGATCTGTTGCATGATCAACACATCAAGCGGTCGATCGAATTTAAATCCGACTTCGCGCATCGTCCCGCAGAGCTCGAACCCGAGCGATTGACAGACATGCTGCGAAGCGGCGCTTTCCGAAACGATCAGCGCCAGCAAGACATGGAAATCCAGCTCACGCGCAGTCTGGATCAGACGAGTCATCAATCGGCGACCGATCCCACGTCCCTGGAAACCTTCGGCGACGTAGAACGACGCTCGGTAGTTCGCTGCCATGCCTTGCGGTCTCCCCACGAAGAGAGCGCCCCCCACCCCACGACGACTCCGTCTGCTTCTGCAACGAACACCGGAAAGCGGTCACCATGATCTCGAATCCATTGCTCGCGATCACTTGTCGTTTTTGGTTCGGTATCAAACGTCGCTGTCGAATTCAGGACCGAGTAGTTGTAGATGTCAGCGATTGCGGCCGCGTCGCTTTCTGTCGCGCGGCGGAGCGGGATATCGGTCATGGTTGGACGGTCGGTAGAGACGAAGATTCATCGAGAGTGCTTTGATTTGCGGGATGATAGCGAATCGTAAATCCGTCCTGAAGTGATTTGCGGCTAGGTCAAACAAGTACACTCGCAATCACCGATACCGGAATAGAAAAAGCCCCAACCGAAGTTGAGGCTTTAGCGTTGATCTCGATTGAAGCGTCGCAAGGACGCGTCCTACGGCGTCACCTTAGCGGGCGTCGTTCCACCACCATGCGTCCGACTTTGCGGCAACCAATTGCCCATCCAATTCGGCGTCAACTTTTTGATCGTGAACGACTGGGAATGCGTCAACCGAAACGCCGCCAGATGCAGTCACAACCCACCCGCTGCGGCCTTTGATGAAGCTGCATTCAGGTGCGATCTTTTGAGGAGCTTCGAACATTTGCGGTGCCAAGGTTTCTTGGTCACGCAGCACAGCCAAATCCAGTCCAGCGTGATGCTCGAGGTTTTCTTGAACGATCAGTGTCGACACAACGGTCAGGTCCATCAAGTTTTGAAGTTCACCGAAGATTGGCATCTTGGACGCCAAATCGGTGAAATGCTCGGTCATCGAATCGGCCCACTTTTGTGCCAACTTATCGCTCGCTTCGGACGACGTCGAACCGTCTTCGGCAATGACGTCTTGCTCGGTCTTCGTTTTGATTCCTTGGCCGGTCAGCTTCCAAACGGTGCCTTCTTCGTTGCGGGTCAGGCTGTCGTAATCACATGCCATCCACCAGCGTGGGTTGCGGTTGCCTGCGTGCGAACCGTTGCGAGCCATCTGCAGGTAGCTTGGCAATTCGCGAACTGGAGAATCAACCAAGGCCATCGCCAGGCGTTTCATTTGATAGTCCGCTGCGACCATCGTGCAAGCGTAGCGGCTGGTCGCGGGAATCCCGGTTAGTTTAATGACCTGCGGGCCGAGTGCTTCTTTCATTGCCGCTTCGAAAACGGCTGGGTTTTGGCCAGGGCGAAGTCGCATACGGTTTTGCAGGGCCATGAATCGTTTGCGGCCTTCTGGAGTCGATTCGATCGAGCAGCTGATGCTTGCTTGGCGAGCGTTTTCGACATTGCGGAGGGCAACGACCAAGTCTTCCAATTGCAAAATCGCGGCACCACTTTCTTTGCCGACAATGCTGCCCGTCTCAGAAATCGTCCAAGGCTCCGCTGGCCCCGAGATCACGATGTCGTTGTTGTCTTTGTCAACGAAGACGTAGTCGATTCCGGTCAATCCTGCCAAGTAGCGAATTTCGGCTGGCAAGCGTCCGCCTGACTGACGCGACTGCTCAATCGCCCGTTGCAAACCGGCCAACGAGACCATGCGGCGATCGGCAGCTGAGGCCAGATCACCTTGTGCGACACCGACTTCGTTCCGCAGCAAATTGACCAGCTCTTGGTTCTCGTCCACCGTCGCGGTCCTTACGACCCCCGCCGGATCGATCGAAACACCACCGACACGGTTACCGCCGCCGCCACCATTGAATCCAGCCGTTGACAGCGTTGCGACCGTGACTAGGCAGCTCATTGCGACTGCGATCATCAGTCGAGCATGGCTTAGTTTCATCGAATAAATACTCCGAGATGGAATTCGGTTGAGGCCGCTAATCCAGATTGAAAACTGGTCCCAGTAGGCGGCAGAAAAGTCAAAAGTGGAGGCGGAAGATAGTTGCAGTAAAGAATAATTACCACGGAAATTGCTCGCAAGCTCGACCCTCGCGCCGATCAGCGGTTTGCCCAAACCAAAATGGCGGACTATTCCGCTGATAACGTTTGCCGAATGGGGGGATTGGCGGTCCAAACGACTCAACCATCACTCGAAACGTTCGCCGCACGATATAATTCAGCTCCAGCACGCTGAATCAGGCCCCCTCCCGGCCCTCACGATTGGTCGGTCAAAATCGGACGGTCGATCCATGCGTCTGTTCTTGTCGTTTTGCAACGGAGTTTTGACTTGAGTGACAGCAGCTTGACGATTTCAAACGGCCCCTCACGCTCCGACCGCTCCCAGCCTGCCAAACCGAGCAGATCCGGCGAAAACGTTTTGCAGAACGACGCTCGCCCCCAAAACGATCCAGCACCCGCGGCGGGAATACCAGGCGCTTACCTGGTCATGCACACCACTGGACGCTGGAGCGATGTGTTCCGGTTGTCGGCCCCAAACGAAGTCATTATGGGCCGGGCCAGCGCCAACCCAATCTCCATTCGCAGCGAAAAAGCCAGCCGCCAGCACGCTCGGGTGTGGTCCACCCAAGACGGGTGGGCTGTCGAGGATCTGGGCAGCCGAAATGGGACACTTGTCTCTGGGAAACGGCTAACCGCTCCCCAGCTTTTGGTTGATGGCGACCGGATTGAAATCGCTGGCCATTCAATTCAGTTTGTCCATCAAATCCAATCTGCCGAAGGCCCGGTCCAGTCTCGCCCCCCTGCCGCGACAGACGATCACCTGACGATGGCGATGGACTCCGCTTCGATCACCGAACGGCGATCCCAGAGCGGCTATTTCAAATCTGACATTTTGCCTGATCGCACCGGCGCCCGAGACAGCGAACCGCTGACGGCCGGTTCGTCACTCGGAAACGACAGCGTTCGCGCGACCTTATTGCAACTCGCTTTTGACCTAGCCCGCGTCGATTCAGTCAGCCAAGCGATCGACTTGGTGCTCGACCGATTGTCCGAGTCAATCGAAATGCGCTGTGCGGGGGCGTACGTCATCGACGCCAAATCGAAGTCATCCGATTCACCGATTCAAGCGAAACACTTCGCCTTGGTTGCCACGCGCCAGAACGAACATGCACTTGGGTCGGTGACCTATCGTCGCCCTCCCGATGCCGCGATCCAAGCAGTCGTCAGTCCCGAAGCCACGCGATCCTAGCCCGCAACGTTGCCGGTGACCGAACGCTCGCCGCAGAGAACAGCCAAGGCGAAATCGATGCCGTCAGCATGATCCTTGCGCCGGTGATTGATCGCGACAAGAAACTGCTCGGAATGCTGCACCTTCTGACGACGGACAGCGACACAGTTTTTGACAGTGACGACCTAGGCTTTGTCCTTGCGGTCGCTGAAATCTTGGCCGAATCACTTCGCAATCTAAGCGTTCGCGGCAAACTCGATCGCTCGCTGAGGCGATCACAAAAACAAATTAAAGCACTCCGCGAACAGCTGGGCGACAAAGTCCAGATTGTCGGGCAAAGCGACGCGGTCCGCCAAATCATCGAACAGGTATCGATGGCGGCACCGACCGGCGCGACGGTGCTGGTCCGCGGCGAATCAGGTGTGGGTAAAGAACTCGTCGCTTCGGCGATTCACTATGCCAGCGGCCGCGCCAATGGGCCTCTCGTTTGCCTGAACTGCGCCGCACTTTCACCATCACTGCTCGAGAGTGAACTGTTCGGCCACGAAAAAGGTGCCTTCACAGGTGCCACGGACCGCAAAGCGGGAAAGTTCGAATCGGCCGATGGCGGAACGCTAATGCTGGACGAGATTGGCGAAATGGATTTGGATCTCCAAGCCAAATTGCTTCGCGTGCTCGAGGGGCACCCGTTCGAAAGGGTCGGCGGACACCAGCCGATCAAGGTCGACGTCCGCGTCGTCGCGGCAACGAACCGAGACCTCCAAGCGATGGTTGGTGAAGGCAAGTTCCGCCAGGACTTGTTTTATCGATTACATGTCGTCGAAATCTTGGTGCCTCCGCTTCGTGATCGTGGCAAAGACATCGTCTTACTGGCCGAACATTTTTTGGCTGGCTTTAACGAGAAGATGGGTCGGCGGATCAACGCGATCACCCCAGCGGCACAAAGCATCCTGCTCGATTACCCGTGGCCGGGAAATATCCGCGAGCTTCGCAACGTCATTGAACGTGCGGTCGTGCTGAACGCGACCGAGTCGATCGATACCAAGCACTTGCTGCTGACACCTGCGGCAGTCGGTGGATCGGCTCCCGCTGCCGCGGCGTCGGATTCGCCAGTCGAAACGTCACTGGCGGATTTAGAGAAAGCTCACATCGAGCGTGTCTTGCGTCATACCGAAGGCAACAAAAGTCGTGCGGCCAGCATTTTGGGAATCGAGCGAAGCACACTCGATCGCAAGCTGAAACGATTCGCAAAAGACGGCACGACTTGGTAGCCCGTCTCATACTGAGGGGTTCGCCCCACTCAGTGTGTGTGGAACGCTTTGAAGCCGAATTCTTTGAACCACTTCTCCCACTGAACCGCTTCTTCGTGGGATTTTACCGGCAGGTCTTTTTGCTTGGCGCAACGATATTTCACGTCGAAATGGCCGGAGTGCTCTTCTTGCTTGACTTCGCAACCGAGTTTCTTCAGCGTCGCGGTGATCGTTTCGACTTTTTTGGTGTCGTGGATGTGCTTCGCCTTCCATTCCTTGCACTGATAGTGGACGACTTCGCCGGCTGACGCGACAGCGAAACTGGCGGAAAATGCCATCAAGAGTGCGACAATAACGCGTTGCATGGTTGACCTTAAGGGGGGAAAGCGGTGGGTGGAATTGTGCGAGATGGGATAAATCATGGGTGCGATTGGCGTCAAGAGACATCTAGACAACGCTCGTCTTGCCAAAACCCCCTTCGCTCTCGACAATCCACCGCTTCAAACGAAGATTGCAACTTCCCCGCAACGACACAATGAACCAAAACCCGAACAAAGGTCCTGCCGCCACGCCCGGCGAAGGCGAGGACGCGACGGATCCACGCGTTGCCCGACGCGAGAAAATGTCTCAAATCGAAGCCATGGGATACGATCCCTTCGGCAGCCGATTCGACAACCGAGACATGCTCGGGAAATGCATCGACAAAGCCAGCGAGATCAAATTCAAAACCGAAGCCGGCGACTTGATCGACCTGCCGAGCTTTGACGATCCCGACCTGGACTATCGCCAGTGGAAAAGCGACCAAGGCCCTGGCGAAGAAGTCGGACCAACTGTTCGCGTTTCCGGTCGGATCATGTTGATGCGGACCAAGGGAAAACTGATCTTCATCAACATCAAAGACTGGACCGGTTCGATCCAGCTGTTCATTGGTAAGCAACAGGTCGGCGAGGAGGATTTCGCACTCGCCAAACTATTCGACCTCGGTGACTTGGTCGGTGCCGAAGGACGCTTGGGCCGCACCAACACCGGCGAGCTGACGGTGTTTGCCGAAAAGCTGTACTTTCACACCAAGATGCTTGATCCTCCACCGGACAAGCACGCCGGTTTGACCAACGTCGACCTGCGTCAGCGAATGCGATACGCAGACCTGGCGTTCAACGAAGGCCCGATGGAAACCTTCGTCAACCGAACCAAGATCATCAAATCGGTTCGAGCCACACTGGATGCCGACGATTTCTGTGAAGTCGAAGGTCCGACCCTCCATGTGATCGCCGGTGGCGCCGCCGCACGCCCCTTCGAAACCCACCACAACGCGCTGGACATGCCGCTAACCATGCGGATCGCGCTCGAGCTGCACCTGAAACGCTTGATGGTCGGTGGCATGGAACGCGTCTACGAACTCGGACGTGTTTATCGCAACGAAGGATTGAGCCCCCGCCACAACCCGGAATTCACCATGCTGGAGGCTTATCAAGCCTATGGTGATTACGAAACGATGATGGACCTGACCGAACGTGTGATCTGCAATGCGATCGAAACGATCGGCGGCGGGTTCAAACGCGAGTTCGCCGGTCAAGAAATTGACTTCACCCCGCCGTTCAAACGCGAGACCTATGCTGACTTGTTTCAAGCGGCAACCGGTGTCGACGCGGCCGACGAAGCAGCGGTGACCAAGTACGCCCAATCACTGGGACTGGAAACCAAAGGCAAACACCCCGACGTCATCCGCAACGAGATCTTCGAAGAGAAGGTCGAGGACACACTCGAAGGCCCGATCTTTGTGATCGATTATCCAGCCAGTATTTGTCCATTGACCAAGCGTAAACGCGACAACCCCGAGATCGCCGAACGGTTCGAACTGTTTATCTGCGGCATGGAACTGGCAAACGCTTACACCGAACTGAACGATCCCGACCTGCAACAGCAACTCTTCGAGACCCAACTCGAAGGGCTGGACGAAGAAGAGTCGATGGCCAAAATGGACCACGACTTTATTCGCGCATTGCGTCACGCGATGCCACCCGCCGGCGGATTGGGAATCGGTATCGACCGTTTGGTGATGATCTTGACCGGACAGAAATCAATTCGGGACGTCATTCTGTTCCCAGTGCTGCGCCCGACTGAATAAGACGACGCCTCGCAATCAACTGATGACACAAACGAAAACGCCCACGTGATTCGATCGCGTGGGCGTTTTTTGTTGGCCGGTTGTGTCGAGAACTAGCAGTCGAATTCGTCGACTGGCTTGGGCAACGTGAACTCGGGCTCGAAAGCGCCATCGAACGAGTACACGTCATCGAAATCTTCGCGACGATCAGAGTCGCTTTTTCGCATTTGTTCGATGCGGATGAGGTTGTATACGATTTCGCCGAAATCGCTGGTGGATTTAATCCCCCAGGTCTTCAGCACCATGCGTGCAAGATAACCGTACTGGTCGATCGCGTAGTGCCGACATCCTTCACAGAGCTGTTGGCCGGTGATGTGGCGGGCGACAGCGCTAACTCCGGAGTCGCCGCTAACCGACGCGCCAGTCAATTCGGGCAAGTGCTCTTGGGTGAACTGCAGTGCCTCGCGAACGAACTGATACGCCTCGTATTTGTAACGAGCGTCTTCTTTCAAAAGTTTCCGCATTGCTTGAAGCGGCGAATTGGACAATTCATGACTCATCGTGCAATGACTCTATTCGATTTTGCAGCGTGTCGGTCAGTGATGGACGAGGGGCAATCGCAGAAACGCTGATTGTATTTTAGTTTAATGGTTCCCGCTGTCGCGAGATTTCTGTCGCGGACCCGACTTGTGTCCAGCCCCCGACTTGTGGTGACCACCGGCACTTTGTGGCGGCGGCATCTTGGTGATGCTGACCACACGGTCAGCCGCCAACATGATTCGCCGTTTGTCTTCGGTACGCACTACCAATTGTTGCGAAAGAATGTCCTGAGCCAAGACCGTAGCCCTCCCATCTTTCGTCAAAATCTGAGCTCCGACCGGTGGCAACTCCTCAGCGAGCTGCTCATAGGTGTCGAATTCGTATCTTAGACAACATTTCAATCGGCCGCATCGTCCGGAAATTTTCGTCGGATCGAGCGTCGAGCGTTGCAATTTTGCCATTTTCATCGACACCGGTGGCATCTTACTCAGAAACGTCGCACAACAAATTGGTTGTCCACAATCCCCATAGTCGGCCATGATTTTGGCTTCATCGCGGACCCCGATTTGTCGCATCTCAATTCGCGTCTGAAATTCGCTGGCAAGGTTACGAACCAATTGGCGGAAATCAACTCGCCCCTCGCTAGGTAGTACACGACAACCTTTTCGCCGCCCAGCAGTCGTTCGACATCCACCAAGTCCATCCGTAAACGCAACGCATCAACACATCGCTGGCAGGTCGCGAGATCTTCGCGAACCAAGCTTTCAATGTGGTGCCATTGTCGCGAATCATCGTCGGACAGCGAACGCAAAATCTTTCCCGCCGTCGGCTCTTCCATCGAATCGAGTGCCGCCGGAGTGGCTTCGCAAAGGACGGTACCAATCTCGGTTCCACGGTCCGTCTGCACGACGACACGATCGTTGTAGCGATACCGCTCGCGGGCATTCATCACACCCAAGATGCGCATCGTGCCATAGCGAACGACGTATTCCAAACGCTCTGGATGTTGCGGGTCGTCTGAGTAACTGGAATCGGGTGTCATTGAGTAACTTCGGCAGACCCACTCTCTGGCAGTGCACTGCCAGGTGTTTCAAACGTCCAGCTCTGCTTGGCAACGGCAACACCGTTCTTGCGAGTACCGACCATCAGGCAGCCTTGCTTGCCAAATTCCAAAGCCCAAACGCCGCTGTCAGCCGACAGCGTTGTCGGTGAATCCTCCGACATCACGTGAACCTTTCCGCTAACTTCCGCTGCCGCTATTTGGCCACTGGGAGAAATCGCAATCCGAGTGATCCAATCGGATCCCTTTGCGATTGCACTGGGGGTCGCGTCAGGTTTCGCTTCGACACGATACAGGTTGCGATCGCTGGAGCCAACAAGCAAAGTCGTATCGTTTTCGTAAGCCACGGACCAAGCCGTGTCTTCGCCAACGGAAACAACTCCGACCGATTCAAGCTGGGGCCAAGAAAGTAGATGCACTTTGCCCTCACCGTCGCTTGCCGCCAATTGCTCGCCGCTCGGTGAAATCGCGAGACAAGTGATCGATGCTTTCGAAAGTTCTTGCGACTTGGACACTTTCGACTCTGCCAAGTCCCAGACATACAGCTTGCCGGATTCGTTGCCCGCGACAATCGATTTTCCATCGGGTGCAAACGCAATCTTCTGACACCAACGTTCAAAAGCTTTATCAAACTGATTCGGTGATGCCGCTTCGACGTCATAGACAATCAGATTGCCTTGGTAATCGGCGCTGGCAATCGTCTTTCCATCAGCCGGTGTGGCGACCGTCCAAACGGCCGCCGGATGTTGGTAAAGCTCTTGCAGGTGATTCGCGTCGCTGCCTTCGAACTTGACGACTGTTGACGGACGAAGGAGCAACCCTGTGGCGGTTCCGGCGACAAATCCGCTGTCGCCCAGCGAATCAATCGAAGTGATCCACTGCGAAGTGGTGTCGATCTCTGCACCCGATTCTTCATTCCCTTCCGCCCCTGCCGGTAATGTGGACACGGCGAGAAGTAACAGTGGAAGTAGTTGACGAATCGGGATTTTCATCATTCGCATTCGCTTGAGGAGATGGCGGAGGCTAACGAACGTCTTCGCGGTTGACCGAATTCGATTGTATCAAATTCACTCGTCGGTGACGCAGCCTTCGCTCGCGGTTTTAACGTTCTTGATGTATTTGTAGAGCGTTCCGCGGGTTGCTTTCAACGCCGGTGCTTTCCATGCATCACGTCGTGATTGCAGTTCCTCGGCCGAGACATCGACGTCCAACGAGTTACTTTCTGCATCGATGGTGACAATGTCGCCGTCTTGCAGCAATCCGATCGGCCCACCGATTTGTGCTTCGGGTGTCACGTGTCCGACGATGAATCCGTGGCTGCCACCGCTGAATCGACCGTCGGTGATCATCGCGACGTCGGATCCCAAGCCGGCGCCCATGATCGCACTCGTCGGCGTCAGCATCTCGGGCATGCCCGGTCCGCCCTTGGGTCCTTCGAAGCGGATCACAACGACGTCGCCTTTTTGGATTTTCTTTTCTTCCAGCGCGGTCAGCATCAACTCTTCGCTATCGAAGCAGCGTGCCGGTCCGGTGAACTTCAAGCCTTCTTTGCCTGTGATCTTTGCGACCGCACCTTCGGGAGCCAAGCTGCCTTTGAGAATACGAATGTGACCGCTGGATTTGATCGGATTGCTGACCGGGCGAACGATCGATTGACCTTCTTTCAATCCAGGAACAGACTCGACGTTTTCGGCAAGCGTTTTGCCCGTCACGGTCAAGCACGATCCGTCCATCAAACCTTCTTGCAGCAGGTACTTCATGACCGCTGGCGTACCGCCGATCGAATGCAAGTCTTCTTGAACGAACTTGCCGCTCGGTTTTAAGTCGGCCAGGTAAGGAATCCGATCGCTGACCGATTGGAAATCGTCGATCGTCAACGGCACACCAACGCTGCGCGCCATCGCGATCAGGTGCAGAACCGCGTTGGTGCTGCCGCCGAGTGCCATCACAGTAACCATCGCGTTTTCGAACGTTGGCGAGTCATGATGTCGCGTGGCTTGATGTCTTTTTTCAGCAACTCCAGAATCGCGTCGCCAGCTTGGCGGCACTCTTCTTTCTTCAGCGGATCTTCGGCAGGCGTACTGGCCGAGTATGGCAACGACATGCCGAGTGCTTCGATCGCGGTCGCCATCGTGTTGGCTGTGTACATCCCGCCGCAAGCCCCCGCACCGGGGCAGCTCTTCTCGACGATTTCCTGGCGCTCGTCGTCGCTGATTTGTCCGGCGATGAATTGGCCATAGCACTGGAACGCACTGACGATGTCCAGCTTTTCGCCGTTGCGGAAACCAGGACGAATCGTTCCGCCGTAGACCATGATCGCGGGGCGATTCAAACGGCCCATCGCCATCAAACATCCCGGCATGTTCTTGTCACACCCGGGAAGCGCAACCAAACCATCGTACCACTGTGCCGCCATGATCGTTTCGATCGAATCGGCAATCAGGTCGCGACTTTGCAGCGAGTAGCTCATTCCGTCGGTCCCCATCGAGATGCCGTCGCTGACACCGATGGTATTGAAACGCATCCCGACCATCCCGGCCTTTTCAACGCCAGACTTTACCTCGGCACCCAAGTCCAACAGGTGCATGTTGCAGCTATTGCCTTCGTACCAAACACTGGCGATCCCGACTTGCGGCTTGTCCATGTCCTCGCGGGTCAGGCCGGTCGCGTAAAGCATCGCCTGAGATGCACCTTGGCTTTTCGGCTGGGTGATTTTGCTGGAGTATTTGTTTAGCTGAGTCATGGACGAATGGACGGTGTAAAAGGAAGGGGGACTCGCCGTGCCGCCGCGCAAAGCGACCGACGGAGGAACGTATTATCATGAACGCTTCCCATTTCACAATCCGTCCCCGTCCCGCCAGGCCTCCCACCATGCGACCGATCTTCTCTCGCGAAAACGGTACACGCCGAATTTGCCGATCCTCCCGATTTACGGACTCAAACTCTGGATTCATGACCGATTGGCTGGCCACCGCGATCGTGATCACCACCTTTTTGCCCAGCACGCTGCTGATCGCCAAGAAATCACGTGCGGCAAATCCTGGCGAAACGGGCAATCAAGCTGCTGCGGTCGATTCCACGGAATTTAAGTCGCTGTTTGACGGCGAAACACTGCGTGGCTGGGAAGGAGACAAGAAATGGTTCACCGTTCGCGACAAAACCATCGTCGCGGGCAGTGCGACCGAGGCCATTCCACACAACTATTTCCTGTGCAGCGAAAAGACCTATCGCGATTTTGAATTAATCGTCGAAGCCAAACTGGTCGGCAAAGGCGACAACGCGGGCGTGCAGTTCCGTACCAAGCGCATCCCCAACGATACCGAAGTCATCGGCTACCAAGCCGACATCGGCTTTTTCGCAAACGGCACTTGCTGGGGAGCACTCTACGACGAGTCACGACGACGTAAATTCCTGGCCGAAGACCAAGAAAAAGCTCAAAAGGCCGTCAAACGCGGACAATGGAACGAACTACGAATCGTTGCCAAAGGCGATCACATTCAGATCTTTTTGAACGGCGTGCAAACCGTCGACTACACCGAACAAGACCCAGAGATCGAAAAAGACGGCGTGATCGCGTTGCAAGTTCACGCCGGCCCACAACTCGAAGCGATCTACCGAAACGTCCGCATCCGCGAACTGTAGCGTTTCAATGGCACCACGGCCTTGCGATCAAGTTGCCTGATCGCGAGACCGTTTCGAAGCAACGAATCTTCGGGGTTCAGACCGAAATTACTTCTGAATTCCGAAGCGATGAATCGTGACTTCCTTCATCGCTTCACCCGGCGACAACAGGGTGCTTTTGAATTCTGGCTTGTTGGGCGCGTCGGGGTAGTGCTGCGTTTCCAAGCAGAAGGCATCGTGCGAGCCATTTCCGGCAGTTCCGGGGCCGCCACCAAGGTGGTTAGCGGTGTATAGCTGCATGCCGGGCTGGGTCGTTTCGATTTCCAACGTCCGTCCGGAATCAGGATCAACCACCAAGGCCGCTTTACGCATCACCCCGGCTTGGCCGCGAACCGCGTAGCAGTGATCGAAGCCCTTCGTTGCGGGCAATTCGTCGATGTTTTCGCCCAGCGGAGTGGCGGTGCGAAAATCCAGTGGCGTCCCGGCAACGTCGTTCAGCTTTCCAGTTGGGATCAGGTCGTCATCGACATCCAAGTATTGGTCGGCTTCGATGGTCGCCAAGTGGTCTTTCGCGGTACCGGTTCCGGCACCACCCAAATTCCAGTAGCTGTGGTTGGTCAGGTTCACGTGGGTTGGCTTGTCGGTCGTCGCCGAATACGTGATCGTCAGCTCGTCGGCATCATTCCATGTGTACTCGGCAACTGCCTGAACCGTGCCGGGGAAACCGTTGTCCCCATCAGGGCTGGTCAGCGAGAACCGAATGCCGACGTGGTCGTCCGCTTGAATCGGCTCGGCCGACCACACCAGGTAAGAAAAATTCTTCTTGCCGCCGTGCAGTTGGTGTTTTCCATGGTTGACGACCAGAGGATACTCTGTGCCATCGATCGTGAATTTGGCATTTCCAATTCGGTTACAGAATCGGCCGACCGAGCTTCCGAAATAGGGATGCCCATCAACGTACGGCTGCAATTTGTCGAAACACAGGTTCACGTTCGCCAGCTCGCCATTTCGATCCGGAACTTCGACTTCCAACAGCGTCGCGCCAAAGTTCATCACGCTGACCCGATGGCCTTTGGAATTGACCAAGGTGTATCGGGTAATCGGTTGACCATCGGCAGTTCCAAACGGTGTGGTTTCTATCATCATCGAACGATCGTTCTGTGGTGGCTGGGCGGGCAGGGTTAAAACGACCGAATCAAACGCCAGTGTCACGCCAATCGCGACGGCACCGACAAGGACGGACCACGATCCGGTCAAAGATTGCTTCATCATGACAAGTTGAGATGATCAATTGAACGGGGCAGAGAAAACGAAATCGTTCAGGACAAGACTCGATGCAGAATAGTGTAGTGCCCCGCGAGGGCTCACAAAACAACGCCACCGTCGCACGACTGCGGGAATCGACAACCTGGCAACAGGAATTCCGCCCGCTGGTGATCGGAAACGTCAACATCGGCTTCCCGGTCGTCCAAGCGGCACTTAGCGGATATAGCGATTTGCCGATGCGTACGATCGCGCGACGGTTGGGCGCCAGCTATTCAGTTTGCGAAGTCATGCTGGACCAGTTTCTGCTGGCACTCAACAAACGCCAAAAGACGAAACACTTTTTGGACATCCACCCCGAAGAACATCCTGTCGGCGGACAACTGATGGGTGCTGAACCCGAACAGTTCTCACAAGGCGCGATGAAACTGGTCGATGCCGGTTTCGACATCATCGACGTGAACTTCGGATGCCCCGTTAAGAAAGTCCTCGGACGATGCCGTGGGGGCTTCCACCTTTCGCAACCCGAGGTCGCGATCGATATCTTGCAACGGACCCGCGACATGGTCCCAGACACCATTCCTGTCACGGTGAAAATGCGGCGTGGAATCGACGACACCAACGAATCACGCGACGCGTTTTTTCAAATCCTCGACGGCGCCTTAAATGCCGGCCTTGCCGCAGCAACTGTCCATGGCCGAACGGTTGTTCAGCGCTACGTCGGTCCCAGTCGCTGGGAATTCCTGGCCGATGTGAAGTCTCACGTCGGAGACCGCATGAAGATCCTTGGCAGCGGAGACCTGTTTTCCGCCGATGACTGCTTGCGAATGATGCGTCAAACCGGGATCGACGGCGTCACGGTTGCGCGTGGAGCCATCGGCAACCCCTGGATTTTCTCCCAAGCGATCGCACTCGCCAACGGAGAACCGCTGCCCGATCCGCCGAGCTTGCATCAACAGGCGGCCGTTCTAATCGACCACTTCGAGCTGTGCGAAGAAAGCTATGGGGAAACCCGTGCCCCCTTGCTGATGCGGAAATTCGGCATCAAATACAGCCAGTCGCACCCCGACCACGAAAATGTTCGACTGGGTTTTGCCAGAATCAAATCACGCGACGACTTCGACACCGTCCTTGAAAAATACTATGGCGACAACGGCCCCGGACGTCACGTGCCTCGCGAGTGCCACGGCAGCCAAGAGGAATAGCCACGTTGATGCTGAGCCAAAGTGCTGCCGAGCCAAAGTTTCGACGCCCGCCGGGGATAGGCAATCATTTCACGTTGGTGGTAAACTCTGCGACATGAGCGAACAAGAATTTAGCGACCGCGTACGTCAGCTACGCAACCTCGTGGTCATGGCTTTTGCCGATGGATCCCTCGGCGAACGCGAAGTCGACTTCGTCGCACAGCGTTGTCACGAATTGGGCCTCGGCGAAGCGGAACTCAGCCAAGCAATCCGCTACGGACTTGGTGATGATGCGGCGTTGGAACTGCCAACAGAAGGTCCACAACGTGAAGCTCTGCTGGTTGACCTGATCAAGATGATGGCTGCCGACGGGGTACTGGACGAGAACGAAAAACGCTTGTTCGCGCTCGCGGCAGCAAAGATGGAAGTCGGCGCCGAACGACTGAATCAGCTGCTGGACGAAACGCTCGGATCGATGGACTGAGATTTCGTGGCGAGAATCCTGATCACGTCCGGTCCGACGCGACAATACCTCGACCCGGTCCGCTATATCTCCAACGCATCAAGCGGACGCATGGGATCTGCCCTTGCCGATGCGGCACTCAAACTCGGGCATGACGTTACCGTGATTAGCGGTCCCGTCGCTGTCGAGTACCCCACAGGCGCGGATGTTATTCCCGTCGTCACAACGGACGAGATGCTGGCCGCCGCAATGGAGCACTTCAAGCTGTGCGACGGAGCAATCGGTGCTGCCGCGCCGTGCGATTACATGCCGCGCTATGTGAACGACCAAAAGATTGCCAAGACGGGCGATCCGCTGACCTTGCAGTTGGTCGAAACCCCTGACGTCGTCGCAACACTTGGTCAAAACAAACGCCCCGATCAGTGGGTCGTTGGGTTCGCGCTCGAAACGGAAGACCGTCGCTTTCGTGCGACCGTCAAACTCGAAAAGAAACACTGCGACCTGATCGTGAGCAACGGTCCAGCTGCGATTGACTCAGACGAGAACGAAGTCGAACTGATCGGACATGACGGCGAAGTGCTAATCAAACTTCACGCCGACAAGCAAACAGTCGCCGCCGCGTTGGTCCGAGAGATCGACGCACGTTTGATACGCCACACCGCATAAGCAAACTCACCAGCCCTACGAGACGTCGATGACTGACACGGTTGACCTTTCCACCACACTTGGCCGACTCTCGCTACCCAATCCGATCATGGTGGCATCGGGGACGTTTGGCTATGCCCGCGAGATGCAGAACATCGTCGACGTGTCAAAGCTTGGTGGAGTGCTCCCCAAAACGATCACAGCTGAACCGCGCGTCGGAAACGCACCTTGGCGAACCGTCGAGACCAGCGGCGGATTAATGAACGCGATCGGTCTAGACAATGACGGCATCGATGCGTTTCTAGAACATCACCTACCGTACTTATTGACAATCGGTGCACCGATCGTCGTCAGTGTCGCCGGCCGTACCGAAGAAGACTTCGTGTCGCTCGCGTCGCGTGTCGGCGAGAAAGGCGTTGCCGCGATTGAGCTGAATCTCTCCTGCCCCAATGTCAGCGGCGGAATCGATTTTGGGATCAACCCCGAATCCTGTCGCAAGGTTGTCGGCGCAACGCGGGCAGCTTGTGATGTGCCGATTCTGGCCAAGCTAACGCCCAATGTCACACGCATTGCCGAGGTTGCACAAGGTGCCGCCGATGGTGGCGCCGATGCGGTCTGCCTGATCAACACCGTGTTGGCAATGGCGATCGATTGGAAAAAACAGAAACCAATCTTGGGCAATGGCATGGGCGGGCTAAGCGGTCCTGCGATCAAGCCAATCGCGCTCCGCTGTGTTCATCAAGTCGCTTCTGCTGTGGATGTCCCAATCATCGGGATCGGCGGCATCGCGACCATTGACGATGTGATGCAGTTCCTGGTGGCCGGAGCGTCCGCCGTTCAAATTGGTACGGCGAACTATTACGACCCGACCGTCTCCACACGGCTCATCGAACAACTTCCCAACGCGCTGGCGGAGCTCAATGCTTCAAGCGTGAAAGAAGTCGTCAAGACGCTGAAGTTCTAAAACGACACTCTGCTACTCAGACAATGCGACTGTGGAATCCTGAGCGTAAGCCGGAAGCTCAGCGGATTGAGCCTGCGAAGCGGCGATTGCACAAAGGATCACAAACAGCAACGCCAATGGCACACGTAGTGGATCAGACATTTCATCATCCGGTTGTTGCGGGGCAAGCCAATCGAAGCCCGACCGTGGTGCCGAGCTTGTTTTGGATTTATCTCATTCGGTCGCAAAAAGCCGAGGCTGATCGCCGGGAAGCAATTCTCACCATCCCGACGATCGCTCCCGAAACTGCCCCCCAAAGCAATGCGTCCTTCCAATCGACCTCTGGAGACGACGGGTTCTTTGGGGGTTCTCGGTCGAGCGCGGTCCGCCAACTCGCTTGTAACGCTTGGCGGGCGGCAAATGTCGCAGCAATTGCAGCAGCATAGGCCAATAAATTTTCCGTTGGTCCAACCCCAACGTTTCTTCCATTCGGTTCATCATGCCCAAGCACTCGGCCATTGAATTCGGCCTTCGCGTTCTGAGCATGTTCTTTCAGTTCATCAATCACAGTTCGTCCTATCGGTTCTGGTCGAGAAGCGGTGTCCGATTCGAGACTCAGACTATGGCTTCATCTTCCAGCCAACGACGATTCCGAACGCGAATGCCCAGCAAGCAGCCACGTCGGGATGATCCTTCGCATAGTCTTTCGCCAAGCTGATCAAATCGCGAGCGGGTTCTTTCACGTAGTGCTGCGCGGCACCCTGCCCATACTCCATCGCTCGCTCTGCAACACGATGCGAAACGTCATGCGCCTGCGAGGCATTGGATTCGGTACCTGCGGTTCGGTTATTCCCAGACATATCACATTCTCCTTGTAGAAGTTAAATTTCAAACACTAATTCTGTGCGGTGTAGTCACGTCGGTACTGACCAGGCCCGGTGGCCGTTTCGGCACGAGCTTCACCCATCGACGGGAAGTCGAAGTCTTCGGCTCGGATTTGATTTCGGGCCGAAGAGCTCGGACTAACCAGCGTGGCCTTGAGCCATTTCAAGCTCTCGACAAACTCGGACTTACTTTCTGACATCGCGGCCGACGCCTTTGTCACTGCTCCGGCTGCGAGCCAAAGCAGCAAGCCCACAATGACAAACGACACAACCGCAATGACGACAATCGATGCCCCTGCCGATAGCGACGTCCATTCATGAATCCATACCCCAAGTCCAACCAACAGAACCGTTAGTGCAGACCCGGCGAGCGTCACCGCCGCTGTACCGGCAACCACTGCACTCGCTAATTTGCGTCGCGCCGTTTGCGAATCGACCGACAGGAGCTGCCATTGCAGTTCCATCAAGTCGATCACGTCACGTACGACCGCACGCATTGGCGACGGCTGATCTTGCTGACGAGGACCTGAATGATTCATTTCATTGACCTTTTTACGACCCATCCGATCAACGCGCCACTGGCGAGTGCCACTAGCATTGAAGCTTTCGGATGGTTGGTAACGACCTGCGCAACGCGACCGTTGCTTGGCCCTGGTAAGTGTTCCGATCCGTCGTAAACTGGACGGTTCGCCAGTCGCTGCGATGACGGCGTCGGTTTTTCAAGTGGTGCGATCATGGTGCTGTTTCGATTAGAGGAACGACTCAACGCCCCGCCCTCGATTGACTTGTCAACACCGACGACACATGGCCCGCCGCAATCGATACGGCTTGCCGCACGGCGATCGTTGCAACGACACCAACCAAACCGCCGATCAAGCTCTTCTTGGTGGGCTCGATCGACTCTCGATCAGTCGGCACACGTCGTTCGATCACAAAGTGCTTTGGTGACGGCGACTTGCTGGGCACCAGCAAGTACCCAACAACCGCAGCCGCGCTCAATAAAGCTGCCGGATGTCGACGGAAGTGATACTTCCAGTCCGACAGCTCTTTCACTTGGTCGCGAGCTTGATCGACCTCGTAGGGCAAGTTCGTACGGATCTGCTGCATCCGTTGCTTGATTGCTTGCGCCTGCTTGTCGGTTGCGAGTGTTGTTGCCATGTCAGTCTACGGGGTCAGGAACAAATACTTTCTGCCGATAGCCGACGCCTTACCGGCGTTTACCCAAAAAGAACAAGGCTCCGGCAGCAATGCCCAGCCCGAATGCAATTGCAATCGACTCCCTGGGTCGGCTCTTCACGGTATCGACGAATCGCTCGGCATAGTCTTCGGACACAGCCGCGGCATCGCGATAAGCTTGCTTCATGTAATCCGCCGTTTCGTGTGCCATGTGCTGCGCGGCCTCGCCATATTGATGAGCGGTCTCGGCGACCTTTTCACTGAGCGACGGATCAAGAATGCCATCGAGGAATTTCTCAACCTCGTTGCGGGTCGCGCCGGTTTTCTTTTGTACGACGCCGACCAATTGTTCCGCAGAACCACGAGCCATCTGTAAATCATTCTCTGTCAGTTGGCCCCAGTGCTCACGCAAGCGACCTTTAACTTCGTTCCACTGACCGTGCAATTGTTCTCGATTAATCATCTCAAAACTCCTTCTGTTGGTTCGTCAATGCGAAGCCGTTCGTTACGGCTTTGAGTTCCCGAGAAGGCTGTGCATGTGCCATGCCAGAGCTTGAAGCGGAATGCGAAATTTCGCCCAACAGCACGACCACACCGTGAATTGCCGTATCAAATGCGGCTTCAGGGAAGAGCAGCAAAGTCCTTCATCACGCGATGTAGCGAGCGGAGCACTTGCCAGTGAGACAGCCTGACCTAGTAAATGAGCGATCGACGGTCATGGTGTATGTTCTTCTTCCACCGCAGAAGATTCGATCACTTGCCATTTCCAGACAGCGACTACGCCAACGTGAAGTGCATGAGCGCCAATAAAAAAGGCGTCCACGAAATGTGAACGCCTTTTTCAAATCAAGCTATAAAGTCGGCATGACTGCACTCGCAGTCGAAACCTAAGCTTCCTGCGCTTGCACCATCCAGAGGTGCTTCTCGAGCGGACCCGAAATCGCGATCAACATGTCTTCACTGATCGGATCCAAATCGCCGACTTGGTCGATGGCCTTGCGCAATCCATCAATCGTCGTCTTAAGTGCATCACCAACATGGGCGAGGGTCGCGTCGACATTTTGGAAACCGCTGGGGTATTCCTTCAAGTCCGTGTTCTTCGCGACCGTCGACGCTCGGCCGTCAGCGGTCACACCAAGCGCGGCGATGCGTTCGGCAACTTCATCACTCGCCGCGCGGACGGTGACGATTATCTCATCGAGCTGCAAGTGGACCGACCGAAAGTTCTTGCCGATCACATTCCAATGAGCTTGCTTGAGAAGTAGCGCCAGATCAACCAAATCGACGAGATTCTGTTGCAGCAAGTTGGTTGTGGCTTCAAGTCGTTCGCCTTCAAGAATGGTCCGCTTGAAAGGTGTCGTGGTCGTCGACATTCGTTGATTCTCCGTTCGAGTCTACGTGTTGGGCTGCTTCGTTTCCGAAGCGATTGACACTGTGAACAGATGCAACTGCGATGCCAAATGCGATCGCGATTCAGATGCCCGACGAATTCTGGCCAGACGATTGATGATCAGCCACATAACGACGCAGTTTTGGAGAGATCGTCGCCACCTGGAACGCCTGTGCGAATGAACCCCAACTGTCGGAACCACGAAGTGTTGCGAAAAACGCCATCAAGAACTGTTCTCGATCAAGCGGCTTCGACGCGAACGCACTCGCACCGACCCCTTGGATCAGCTCTTCGATCATGTTGTCTTCTAAGCTGCTGACTACCAATACAGGCAACTCGGCAAACAACGGGTCTTCGCACTGCCGCAAATTACGGATCAGCTGCACGCCATCTCCACCGGACATGTCGATGTCGGTAACGACAATACTCGGAACTCGATTTTGAATCGCATCCCAAGCCTCTAATCCATTGCTCGACTCGACGCACTCGAAACCGAGTGCTGATAGCCAAGAACTAATCGCCACACGTGTGCTGCGCACATCGTCAACGATTAAACAACTTCCAACGAACTGTCGCACGCTTAACCAGTGAAGTGAAAAAGTGGTGAATCAATTTGGTGCGGGACAAACCGCAATCCGCCAGTGGGCCGATCAGTGCACCGCCAACCGATGATTGAAATGAACGACTAGTGATTTGAATAGTCATTGATCGCCCTGCCCCGCTAGGACAGCAACTTTCAGACCATAGCCTAGAAGCCTCTCCAATGCCGGGCGAGTCCCCTTTGCGTCCCCCGTTAGGGATGCAGGCGAAACGGAAAACCAGTTTCCTTCGAATCCCCCATCCTCCGCGAGAGTGCTGCAACGTTTAGCACACTGCGACAGGAAAAACAAAGTCTCTCGAACGACTTAACTTCGGATTCGGAGCTACCTTTCCGCCAAAAACGCGAATCGATTTTAATCCGGACTCCTAGCTGTTCCGTTCGAACAACTGCACGCATTGGTTCACCAGAATCCCACCACGCAATTGAAACATTTCCGGACACTCATCGAAGATTAACGTTGCGGGCAATTGCAACTGGTCAAAACCGGCTCGCTTTGCATCTTGCACACTTGCACCAAATACCACAGATCGAATTCCGGAAAAAACGATCGCACTTGCGCACATCGGACATGGCTCACACGTGCTGACCAATTCACATCCAGCAAGCGACGTTTGTCCAAGTTTTGCGCACGCTGTCCGAATAGCGATCACCTCTGCATGGCCGCTCGGATCGATGTCGGATTTCACTCGGTTGTGGACAATCGCCAGCGCGTCACCGTTTTCCGAAAAAATTGCAGCACCGAACGGACTCTGCCCCAGCGCGATACCAATTTCAGCCGCTTGAATTGCAAATTTCATTCGCCACTCGGCGTTCTCAACTTTCATGCTCGCCCCATGATTTGAACTACAGAACTCGATTCCCTGTCGACGGATATCCGCCGAAAACGCCTCAACTCCATTTCATAGCAGACTCACTCTTGCACACCAGACATGCTGGCACGGGGTATGCATCCTTGGCGAACGACCTGAGTCAAAATCAATCAACATCGTTTTACAGCCAGTCCCCCCAAAAATCGCATCGGAAGCGTGAGAGCAAGATTACAACAACTCGTCTACAGAATCAGTGGCAGCTACTGGTTCGTCCCCACCATGATGGCGATCGCATCCCTGATTGCTAGTCGAATCACAATCGCGGTCGACCGATCCATCGGACTCGATTGGATCGAAATGTTCCCCGCTGCGGCACTCAATCAACCTGAGGGGGCGCGAGCCCTGCTAGCGACCGTTGCCGGTTCGATGATTACTGTCGCCGGCGTCACGTTTTCACTGACAATGGTGGCGGTATCACACGCGACCTCGCACTACGGTCCACGTTTGCTAGACAACATTATGCGAGATCGGGGAAACCAAATCACTTTGGGAACGTTCGTCGCAACGTTTCTGTTCTGTCTGATGGTGCTGCGCACGGTACGTTCGGCAACCGACGACACAGGGCCAGACAATGATGCTTTGCAAACTGCACTGTTCGTTCCTCACCTTTCGGTCCTGATCGCTTTTATTTTGACGCTTGCCAGTGTGGGTGTTTTGATTTATTTCATTCACCATATCCCGGAAAGCATTCATATCTCCAACGTGCTCGACAACATCTCGCGCCGTGTCGAAGCCAAGGTGGATGATCTGTTCCCCGAAATGCTTGGCGACGCCGCCGAATCGCTCGATCAAAAACCAATCGATTGGTCTGATGCGATTCCGATCCGCAGCCAACACTTTGGATACCTCCAAGGGATCGACGAAACCGGTTTGATGGAATTCGCTGGTGAGCGACAAGCGGTGCTGCAGTTGCTTGTTCATCCGGGGAATCGTGTCTTGATCGGACAAACGATTGCCAAATTGAAAAAGCGTTCATCGGTCGATACAGGAACCCCTGAGAATGAGACACCGGATGAACTTGCTGCCGCATTTCACCGTTGCCTGGCGATTGGCAATATCCGCACGCCCACGCAGGACTTGTTTTTCATCCTGCACCAATACGCCGAAATCGCGATCCGCGCACTCAGCCCTGGTGTGAACGATCCGTTTACGGCGATCCAGTGTATCGACCAAATGGCGCACTCGATCGTCTTAATCAACCAACGCAAGCTTCCGTCGCCTTTCCGCTGCGATGAAGACGACAACCTTTGCATCGTCACCAAAAAGCTAACCTGGGAAACAATCATCGGCGAAACATTCGACGTGCTGTTCCCCTATGCAGTCACGGACTTGAACGTGAAGCGACACCTTGCCGATGCGATCACACAAATCGAAGACGTTTCCAACCAACCCGAACTTGATGCGGAACTCCACCGGATCAAACGGCAATTGGAGGAAGCATCGGAGACGCAGGATTAAATTTCGTCCGCTGCGGACTCTGGTTCACCCGATTCATATTGACGCGTTATCGACTGAATCTCAGTGATGGAGATGTATCCGTCGCCGTTGTGATCGAACCGGCGAAACAGTTCGATGGGCCCGATGAATTCCAACTCCGTCAAATCGCCATCGCCATTCGCATCAGCGACTTTCGCCCAACGTGGCAAGTTGTTTTGGCCTTCGATTTCGAGTCGCCGGAACATAAACCGCTGTGCGTCGGATGAAGGATCGCCCATCGTCAATTGAAGCGAGATCGACTCCGGGATCCGATCTGCTCGGAAGGGCATTCCCACAGACCGAATTTGCTCGGAGGCTTGGTCGAGTTCCCTTTGCGAAAGCAGACAATCATGATTCTGATCCAGGAAAACGAACATCTGGTCAGGGAAATTGGCCGCTCTCCCTCGAACCTGTGAGGTCCAATAGGGCTTGGGGCTGTCGTCTGGTGTTTCCGTTTGTGCCTCTATTAAGACTTTTTCCGCGATCTTCTCAAAGCTACCCATCGGTGTGAATGCCGTCACGTCATTGGCCAATGAAACACAGACACTTCCTTCATGCGAATTGATCCAAACGCTTCGATTGAATGTCGGATCAACTTGGACGATTCCTTGGACTTCGGGATCGACCCAAACGGTGATTGGCATCGGTATCGGAGAGGCAATGTCAATGGTCACAACAATGGCTGGAGAAACCTGCTCAATCGCGGCTGCTTCGTCAGAAGTAAAACGGCCGTCTTGGTCACCGTCGAATTTTTCTTCCACCGACTCATTGGAATACCAAATTCGATAGTTCGAAAAACCTCCCAGGGTATACGCCATGTCGCTCCAGTTGCTGTAGCCACCGAGATTCATTGCGACTTCGCCACGCCGCGACGCACGATTATTGCGCCAGGGGTCAGCATCATTTTCAGTCGTACGGGTGAGTTCTTCGAACGAAAGACAACGGTCGAGATTGCGATCAAAATCCAGCAACAAGCGGTCCGCGAGATTCTCCAGTTCCGCCTCATCGATCAGTCGATCATCGTTGGCATCGATCGATTCAAACAGCGGCGATGCGTGTCGACTGATCCACTGCATCGCATCGGTACCAAACAAGCGGAATGGTTTCGAACTGGAAGACATTCGAAACAGGAATCGGGTCAGTTCCTCTCGGTCCACTCTGCGATTCGTATTGCGGTCGTACTGCCGAATCAGCGTTTTCGACTGACCGTCAATCATTTCGGCAGAGGTTGCAAAGATCGTTTCGTGTTCGCCAACAAAGTCGAACAAGTCGTCCCACTTTGGAACCTCCCCGTCTGACTTTGGAATCAAGCCCAACAACGTATCGATCTGTGATTCGAAGACCTCCTCCAATGGCTTGCCGTCAATCAAGATCCGAATCCCAATGATCAGCACGCCATCGCTCGCGGGAATCCAAAGCAACTCGGTGGAGTCAGTGGGCGGACGATCATCGAATGGCAAGATCAACGTTGTGTTTTCAGCGCCGACATTGTCGCCCACCAATGCCCCCACCAATTCCTTTTCGGCGGCGACACTCAACGTGTCATCAAGCTCCGTTTCCAAGTCAACTTCGGCATCGTTCGATGTATCGGACAACAACGCCGATTCAACAAGATTCGCTTTCGTATCGCGATTGTCCGGCTCGATTGGCTCGATCGATGCCGCCGCATGTTGATCAAGTTCAGACGTCGAGTTGTTCGGACCGCGATTGCAACCGATCAATCCGAAAACCAACAGCAGCACGACTCCCAACGTCTCACGACGATGAGCATCGCGACAAAGGCAACTGCCGACCGCATCTTGATTCCAAGGCATCGCTAGCCTAACGCCGAAACAGGTCAACTTGAATTTGAATCGGTTCATCGGATTGCCGGAGGGACTCACACCACGACGTCCTTGATCACTTTCCCTTCAGAGATTTTGATGGGGCGACCGTCACTGGTCATGTTTTCGAGCTGCGGATCAACATTCACCGCACGACAGAGTGTCGCCATCAGATCGCCAGCTTCCATGCGTCCGTCAACGACTTCGGATCCGTCTTTTGCCGTTTCCCCATAGACTTGTCCGCCTTTGACACCGCCGCCCGCGAGGACACAAGTGAAAGCCTGTGGAAAATGGTCTCGTCCTGAATTCTGATTGATCGTCGGTGTCCGTCCGAACTCACCTGCCCAAAGGATTGTGGTGCGTTCGAGCAAACCTCGCTCAGCAAGTTCGTTCATTAACGTTGCCCAGCCATTGTCAAGTTGCTGGCTGAGCGATTTAACTTGTTCAAAATTATCGGCGTGTGTATCCCACCCCAGCCCGTCCCCCAAGGCAACCTCAACCATCGGCACACCACGTTCGATTAAACGGCGTGCCATCAGGCATCCCTGACCAAACGTCCCCTTCCCGTAGGCTTCACGCACCTGATCTGTTTCTTCGGCAAGGTTGAACGCGTTCTTACCATCGCTTTCCAACATCGTGAGTGCCGAACGATACATCGTGTCCTGAGCGACAACATTGGGCAGGTTTCGCTCCGACAAAAAGTCCTGCTGTGCCAGATCCCATAAGGCTTGTCGCTGTTGGTAGCGCCGCGATCGGACGGGAACCTGTGGGGTTAAGTAATCGACCTTTAGCGATGCAAATTCATCCGCATCGTCGCGGGCTCCGGAACGCACGTGTGTCGGTGCGAATTTGGGTCCCAACAAACCAGGGCTATAAGCGGCAGGAGCGATCGGCGCCGGCGCCACCGAGATGTATCCGGGCAGCGGACAATCCGAATGAGGAATCGCCTTGGAAAGCGCGCAACCGATCGCGGGATATCGCACCGGGCCATCGACCTTGTTGCCGGTGTGCATCAAGATTGCACCGCGCGTATGGTCGCCCTCTTTGGTGGTCAGCCCCCGCAAAATCGCAAGACGCTCGGCTTGCTGTGCGAGTTTCGGCAGGTGCTCGCTAAACCGGATACCCGGCACCGAAGTCTGCGTTTCTTTGAGCGGACCACCGACCGATGTCTGCGGTTTCATATCGAAGGTATCAAGCTGGCTTGGTCCGCCAGCCATCCACAAAACGATGCAATGGCGTCCTGCTTGCGTCGCAGCCTCAGCAGCTTGGCAAAGCAACTGATGCCGCATCATCGACATGCCGAAGGCAGACGCCGGGCCGATCCGAGTCAGCAGACTACGTCGCGAAAATGTCATCACAGGCTCCGTCGGTTTCTAACCAATCGACTTACGGACAGACAAAACACTCCGCCGTGTTTGCCAACACCCAAATCAGATCGCCAAATTTCTCGTCACGCGTCGCCTCGATTGCTTCGTCTCCCAAATACGCCAGACATCGTTTGACTTCGTCGTCATTGGGGTATCGCGAAACACATGCAAGGTAAATCACCTCGACCCGTTGTGTGTCATCGTAAAACGGTGCGTTCACCCCGGCGATCAAGCCGCTGGATTGCTCCGCCGTTGCTGACATCATTTCCGGCCCATTCATCATCCCCAATGCCTGTACGACACCGTGTGAATACTCCAGCGGGGTCGCGCCGCTGTCGCGCATCCGCTGAGCAAACTGCTGACGCATGAAGATGGTCTGTGAACCCTGCGCAATATCAGAAGTCCCGCTGCGGATCACGTTCTGTTGCAAGCTGTCGTAGTACTGTTCCGGCGAAAGTGTTTTTGTATGCATCATCGCATACGATTCAGCCGCAGGGCGATGCGTCGTCGATCGACTGGTCCGCTGATAGGCGTCGGTCTTCGCGATCGTTCGATAAAGCTGCTTTAAATCGAACCGTATCGAAATGAAATAGTCCGATAAATAACGCAGTAACTCCGGATGAGTGGCGTAGTCGATTGAATCAATTTCGTCGACCGGATTGACAAGTCCACGCCCAAACAGATGGGCCCAGACGCGGTTGACAGCGGCGGTGGCGAAATAGGGATTGCTACGCGACGCTAACCAGATCGTCAATTGTCGGCGTCGGAAGTCTGTCGGATCAGGTTCGGGCGGCTGCTCAACGCCCAGGTAACGTGGTTCGGCAATACGATCGCTTTCCGGAAACGTCAACTCCTTCCCAACGCGATCGCGAACCACATTCCGCTGCTGCATCCCTTGTTCGGGAATCTCCAACTGAGAAAAGAACGCTGCGAAGGTCCAAAAATCATCCTGCGTCCATTTGCTGAATGGATGATCGTGGCACTGCGCGCAATCGATTCCAATCCCCAAAAACAACCGCGACGTGGCTGAAGCGACCTTCACCGGATCGGCATCTCGCGTCGTATAGAACATCGTCGGGCCGGGCTCGTCGCCGGATGCGGTCAAGAACGCCCCCACAAAATGATCGTAGGGTTTGTTTTCACGAAAGGCTTCGCGCAGCCACGTCGTCAGCGATTCCAAGTCATTTGACGCAAGCAAACCGGCATCCTGCGGCAACAACGCGAGTGAGTACCGCGTTGCCATGTGGCTAGCGAACCGAGGCGATTCCAACAACCGTTCGATCAACCGTGATCGTTTTCCTGGTTCCTTGTCAGAGATAAACTCTCGGACTTCCCAGATCGGCGGCGCGACGCCTGCGAGGTCCAACCAAACACGGCGGCAAAATTCGGCGTCGCTGCTTTGCTCCCCTGCCGTTTCTCCGTCTGCTGCCAATCGCTGATTGATCCAAAGATCGATCTGTCCCGTCGGATTATGAAACGAACGGTCCGGATTGGCTGCCACCTTGTTGGCTCGATCGGCAGCGGTAGCATCGATCGCGATAAACTGTGTGGCAAACGCCAACCACAGTACGATTCGATTCGCCACAACATTTCCTCACGCTATGAGGTCGTTTGATGAGAGACGTTGATTGTAACATCTTTCATCGAGTGGCAACGAAATCGATGGACAGACAGCCGCTACGGCTGCGGGACAACGACGGTCTGCACCGTCGATCGGGCACCAAGCTCTTTATTGGCACTGACGGCTTCGGCAGACAATGTAAACGTTTGCGGCTGGTTCGACTCCAAGACGATGTCATAGGTCAACGTTTCGCCGCCACGTAACGTGCGGATTTCAATGTAGACAAACCCACCCGTTTCGCTGAGTGACGCCGCGTCATCGTTCGGGTTGAACCTTTGAACAACACGACGAACATTCACCCCTTCAGGAAGGTTAAATTTCAACACCACATTCGAATCAGGGAACCTCGATGGGTTCGACACTCGCAATTCATAGCGAATCGGTTGATTGACGATCACATTGGTCTGCGGCCCGGTAAGCACCAACCCAAGGAACTTTGGCTCGGCGGCCGGGACGCTGGGCGCAGGTGCCTGAGGCTGAGTCGGCCGGGGCAGCGGCGCGTCGCCTGGAATCGTGGGCGTTGGTTGGGCGGGCGGCAAATTGGGAGAATTGTTCGGTTGATTCGGCTGAGTGACCGCAGCGGGCAAGATTTCAAAGTCCATCCGTTCGCTCGCCCGAGCACCTTGGTCACTCACAGCAGCTAAAACGAGGCTGCTACGTTGGTTTGTGCCAAGCGCCCGAAACATTGCTTCCAACGTTTCACTGGTCTGTGGTTCCAAACGAGGAATCGTCCAACGAACCATAAACTGTCCCGCAGCACTCCCAGGAGTCAAATATTGTTGCGTTGCTCCAATAGGTTGAACCTGTGGATCGTAGGCCATCGAAACCTGGACATTGTCCAGTGGAACTTGGCCATCATTAATCACAACGGCTCGGAAAAGTTGTTCTCCACCGACCGACATTTGGGTGCGTCCGTCAAGCGTTACACTTAGCGAAGGCGTCGCGACTGGTTGATTGATCACAACGACACAGGATTCCGTATCGGCGCGTTGTCCGCCATCCGCAGTCACTTCGACTTGGATGCATCGCCGGCCGGCACTCGTCGGAATGAACGCCACAAGTGCGTCGCTCCATGTTTGTCCCGGCTGCAGGGGGCCATCGTTTTTCTGCAACTTCACTCTCGGCTGATTGCTTTCCGAGTGGATCATTTCGCTATCGCCCTGGGCGATCAACTGGACATTTTCCAGCGGGCGCGGTCCGGTGTTCGTCACGTCGATTTCAAACTCGACGGGCTGGCCCGCGACATGGTTGCCTTCGCGTGGCGTGACGGTCAAAACCAATGACGGACGGTAGATGTCAACCGTTACCGAATCGCTGGCGAATAAACCGCCGGCAGCTCGGGCTTCAAACGGCAGGACGACCGATGTTTCTGTGACCACGTCAACCGACAAATCCAATTGCTGTTTCGCAGGTAACTGCCCCACGTTCCAGACAATCGCATTCGGCAAGTTCTGTACAAAGTCCGATTCGGTGTCTTGTGCACGCACACCTTGTGGCAACGTCAGAATCACACGCACGTCGTCAGCAGGTTGGTCTCCCGGGTTCGATACCCTTGCGACGACCTTAAACGGCGTTCCAAAGGACGCCACCTCGGGACCGACAGTCTCCAGTATCAACTGGGGTGAGCTCCACGTCACAAACGTGTGGCCTTTGTATAATTCCAGCGGCGGCATGTTGTCCGTGTCACCACCTGGCCGCACAACCGTCATTTCGATCGTCGCGGTTCCCGAGGTGCCGGGGACAGGGATCAGCTGGATGGGCGCCAAACCATTGTCATCAACGATCACTTCCGCTTTCGGCGAGCCTCCCGCCGCACTTTGGAACAAACCCAATTCGGGATGGAGCGATCGATAGATCACTTTCCAGCCGCGGGCTGGCAACGCACCTTCGCTACGCATGACGCGCGTGGTCAGCGTAACGGGTTGCCCCGCAGGCAGAATTTCATTTTTGGGAAACTGCACCGACGCGTCGACCCAATAGATCGTCGCGGTCGCTTTGCGTTGATCCCAACAATCACTCTCCGGTGCCAGCACAGTCACGTGGCTCGTCCCTTCACTGGGACTGCTAATGCTGATCCAGGTCTGGCCTTTTTCCAATTGAATATCGTCAGCGGGATTGAGGTTGCCCCGCGTGATCTTCACGCGTTTTGTACTGGTCACGCCGAGTGCATAAGACGGATCCTGTTTTTCCGCTTTCTTGATTCGTGCCAGCTTGTGAACGACTCCCGGATCATCATCGCCGACTTGAATAAACGTTCCAACACTGTCCGGCGTCAGCATCCATTCCAGTGGTTCGCCCATTTGCAAGTAGCCGTCTTCGCCGCAGATCCCGGACAACAAGATGACTTCTCCGCCAACCGGAGCGACGATCTTTTGCGGTGACAGCAGGATGCACCCGCGTTTGCCGCGGTTTGGCAAACAGCAGCTACGTCGTTCGGCCGTTTCGTTTCCAATCAAAACGGCTGGCGGACCGTTTAAACAGTCGCCAGGACACATCGGACCGGGCACACAAGGCGCGGTTGCCCCTTGCTTGATTCCACAAGCACCGCCAAGCGTCGAACCGCCAATCGGGGTCGGCGGAGCGGTGGCTACAGGCGGAGTGATGCAAGCTGGCGGCGGGGCGGGTTCAGAAAACGCTGGCTCTGGAAACTTGAACGGTTGCAAGTTCAGCGGATCACCGAGTTTCTTGAGGCAATTGCCGAGTTTGCATTCGCCGCCAGAACCGGGCAGCGCAAGCGTTGTCGTTGTTGGCAGTGGATTAAAGATCCGTCGTCCAGTCGAATCGACTGCAGGTAGACGCAATCGCGAACAACCGCCGGCCGTGATCACGATTGTCGCAACCAACGTTACCACACACATCGACAGCGTCACCAATGACCGGCAACGCGAACCGGTCGCGTCGGGTTTGGCATGCTTCGGTGATGGGATACGTTTCTTAGCCACAGATCGGGGTCACAGGTCAGCTATTGACTGGATAGATCAAGACGCGGCCATCATGCAGTGACAGACCTCGTCCGCCGAAACGTAGCACGCTAGATGGGGTGATGATGCGAAAACGCAACCTCGGATGATGCGGAAAACCAACGAAGGTGTACCGATGATTCCGATCTCACCGATTGCGCACACTGATCCTTGCAGTTTGCCGGTTTTAAGATTTACAAAATCTAAATGCGTTCTCAGCAAACGGGACGCTCGGCAACCGCTACATCGATCAAGATCGGTATCATCGCGACGCGTCCAGGCACTGGCTGAACCGGCCCTATCGCATCGTCCGGCTTCCTCGCTGTCGAGGAATCTCGAGTGCTCACTCGGGCGTTTTCGCACAGGCCAGACGTGCGTCCTGGCACGGCGTGGCTTTCGCAGAGGCTGATCGCCAAAGAATTTCCGAACGACAATTCAGCGATGGCATCGGGTCGTCAGAACTCATCGCTGCGTGAAATGCCCATGTTTCGCGTCTGTTTACGACACGGATGGCTCACACACCATCGCCCGAGATACATGCTGTCAGTCGTATTCGCTCGGCGGTTTGCCCATCGGTACTCGACGTGCATCAAAGCAACTGCGTCAGCCATTGCCTCGATTGCAAGTCACCACGATGTCTAAAACAGCCCCCGACACGTTCCGGTTTGGTGTGCTTCAAGATCGCTATCTCGGCGAATTGAAAGAGCAACTGTTTCAACGTCTCAAACGTGAAGCGGAAACCGATGAATCGCATCAAGCGTTGATGCATGAAGCCGGAATCACCGATCCGGTATTGATCTCCGAGCTTTCTGATCTCGGTATTACTGCCGAGTCTCTAGTTGTGATGCGTATGTTGCCGCTGGTGTTGGTCGCATGGGCCGAAAAAGCGGTCGATCCGTCTGAACACGCCGCCGTTTTGAATGCGGCAAAGCCGCTTGGGATTACCGAATCCAGCGTCGCGTATGTACTGCTGGAGCATTGGCTGCGGCAACGGCCCCCGGCAGAAAGCTTTGACGCTTGGCAGCGCTATGTACGTGAACTAACCCAAGGTATGTCGGCATTCACACGAGGCAAGTTCATCGACCTGCTTCGCACACAGATGACCAGCATCGCAAAGGCGTCTGGCGGGCATCTGGGATTCGGCAAAGTTTCCCGGCAGGAACGCCTGCTGATCGAACGATTCATCACTGCCCTGGAAACGGCGGAATAACCCACCCAATAGCAATCGGTCGTCCAACATCGAAGGATTCATCATGAACGATACAGACACGATTCATCAGCGTGGACACGTGCTGGAAGATTTGTATTTCCGCCGTGTCGATGACACCCTGCTGCAATCGATGCGCGAAAAATCGAAACGTGTAGCAATGCTACGCGAACTCGCCAACATTGCGGCTGTCGATGATCCAGAGTTGCTTAACCACATGCTGGACTTGAATATCAATGCCAGCACAATTGCCGCGTTCACGCTGACGCCTTTAGTGTTCGTCGCTTGGGCCGACGGAACCGTAACGAGCGGCGAACGGCAGATGGTGATCAGCGCCGCGCTGACACGCGGCGTTTCCGATAACCCGTTGGCATTTATTCTTCTAAAACAATGGCTGGATGTGCGTCCGCCACGAGACTTGTGGGAGACTTGGAAAGAGTACGCACAAAAGCTGCACGAATCGCTGCCGGCCGAGACAGCTGACAGTGTTGCCGACCGCCTGATCAGCAACGCAAAGGTCGTCGCTAAATCCTCAGGCAGTGTGCTTCGCCGGGGCAAAGTCACGAACCCGGAACAAAAAATTTTGGATGCGATCGCCGAGACGCTTCCCAATCGCGGCGGATCGATCGTCCGCGTCGATCCGCACGATTGATTACTGCTTCTCGCCAGTCACGAGCGTTGACGACTAGACCATCAGCCCCGTCAACGCTCCATCGCCGCAGAAATCTGGATTGCCAAACGTTTGCTCTGGCATGCCAATTCCTTCGAGGATGCTGAGCAGCAGACGGTTGTGCGGGACATGGCCAAAGTCATACGCTTCGCCAAAGCGGAAGTTCAATCCGCCGCCGACCATGACGAACGGGATGTTGTCGCGGGTGTGCGAGTTGCCTTTGCCGAGCTCGTTCGTCCAGATGATCGTGGTGTTGTCCAATAGCGATCCGTGCCCGGAGGGATCAGGCGTTTCCTTCATGCGGCGGGCCATATGCGCGACTTGTTCGGCATACCAAGTGTTGATCTGAATCAACTTCTCGTACGCGTCTTCGTTGCTGTCCGGTTCGTGAGACAAACCATGGTGACCTTCATCGATCCCCAACCACTTCATCCGTGGCTGGCCGACACTGTTGGTGATTTGGAAGGACGCGACCCGTGCAAAGTCAGCCACAAAGCTGTTCACCAACAGCTCCGTTTGCATCTTGGTGATCTCCGGCATGTTGTTGTTTTGCTCTTCGATGTTTGCCGGCAATGTTGGTACCGCGTGCGCGGCCCCGTCGTTCTTGGTTGCGGCAGCAAATTCGGTCTGCAAATCTTTTTCGACATCGCGAACTAGCCCGAGGTGTAGTTCCAACAGTTGCCGATCTTCGCTGCTCAGCGAACCGCCGATCTTTTTGAAATCGCCCGCCAGATCGTCCAGAACACTTGCCAACATCTGCCGGTTTTTCGTCTGGCCGTACAGCTTGTCGAACATCTGATACGGGTCGCTGATCGGTGCCATCGGCTGGTTGGGGCCGCCGTAGGACATACGCGTCCATGTGTCTGCACGATCGGGCACCATCACACCGAATTCAAGCGAACCGAATCGCGTACGTGTCGCTTCATTGGCTTGAAAGCGATTGCGAATATGTTGGTCAACCGAGATCCCCATCGACCAGCCGGCCGGCGTGTCGCTGCCGCCCTGGATGTCACCGGGGAACAGCTCGATGCCGGTCAATAGGCAACCGATCCCGCGCATGTGTCCGTCACCGTCGCCATTGATGCGGTTGCAGATGCCTTTCATCGTCAGCATCTGACTTTGGAAATCCGCCAACGGCGCGAGGATGCGTTTCAGGTCGTAATCGGCACCGGTTTGATCAGGCCAAAAGTGTTTGGGGATCACACCGTTGGGGCTGAAAACGAACACGACGCGTTGCGGTCGCGATGACGCTTGTGCGGCGAAACCTAAACTGGGAAGCCCGACCAGGAACTTGGCCGCGGCGGCGCTAACTCCCAACTTGGTCATGAATTCACGTCGCTTCATCGGTTTTCTCCTCATTGAAATCGGACATCGCAGTCTGCACTGCGATTTCAACAATCAACGCACGCATATTGAATTGTGAGTCGCGAAACGTTCGCGTCAGTTCATCGAGAGTGTCTTCGCCAAACGCGGCGACTGGTTGTTTGACGAAATACTCGAACACACGTTCCACAAAGGCGCGGTGCGCGTCCTCGTTGTTCGCCAAAAACCGAGCCAAATCGCCAGCCGATTCGAACGCGACGGCTTCGTCCGTTCGTGTGACATAGCCACCGGTCGCATCAATTGGTTTGCCTTTTTCCAGGTCTCGAAATCGCCCGACGGCATCGAAATGTTCGAGCGAGAATCCGAGCGCATTGATCCGCTGGTGACAAACCTGGCACGACTGCTCGCCCGTCTGCAACTCAACACGTTGCCGTGTCGTCAGATCCGGATGCAGTGTTGGATCAAGTGGCGCAAATGCATCCATCGGCGGACGTAGCGTCCGGCCGAGGACGCGGCGAATCAGAAAGACACCACGGTGAATCGGCGAGGTCGTTTCAAAGTAGCTCAGGTGACTGGTCACCATCGGATGCGTCAGCACACCGAAGGTTCGTTGTTGGTCCGCCTGGCTCGGCACCATCGATCCCGGCACAGCCGTTTCACGTGGCTGGAACGGCGTACCGTAGAAATCAGCGAGCGACTGATTCGTGTAGTTCCAATCACGCAGGAACAACTGTCGATAGTCGCTGTCTTCGCTCCAAAAAATGTCTGACAACTGCGTTTCCAGCGACCGCCGCAGCTGCATCGCGAGCTGCTGATCAAACCCTGGAAACACCTCTTGGCTCTTGTGGATTTCCGCAGCCGGATCGATGTCCAACCAATCGAAGAACATCGCCATCGCTTTGCCGTCCAAACGCGGATCGCGCAGCATCCGTTCGGCCATTTGCCGGACGCGTTGTTCTGGATTGGGCTCGCCAAGTTTCAGCTCGCCCTTGCGGAGATGTTCGAGGATCCATGCGTCCGCTGGCAACGAGTCATACAGTGTCATTGCCAGACGCGACGCGATCCGCATTTCCGGCGAGACATTCGGGTTCGCGGCGGGATACAAAAAACGCGGCGACTTGATGATCAACAAACACGAGCGCACGATCGCGAGTTGGTCATCTTCGGCAGCGGCGAGTTGGTCTTCGATATAAAGCTGCTTCGCATCATCATCCAGCTCACCACGAAACGCGACCGTCGCGATCTCGGTCAGAAAGCCTCGCAAGCGTTCGCGGTTTTCGTCGCTTTCGCCGCGATGATTGCGACGGTATTGCGGCCACAATCGTTTGACCGCGATCGCGCCAAATTCGAAGGCCGCTTTCGTGACGGCGTCTTCCCAACCACGATCGACTCGCGTTCCGCGTTCATATCCATAGCTACGGTCATCCGGCGGCAACTTGGTTTGTAGCGCAAACGTGCTGGGGAACATACTTGGGAACAAGTTTTCCGTCGGGATCACTTGTTCGACACCGCCTGGTGGCACCCAACGCAACGAAAATTCTGCGGGCGGCTGCTCCGTTTTACGGTTCCGCTGGGTGTAATCAATGTAGACGGGATATTGGCGACCGCCCAGCAAGTGCACAGTACGACGGAACTCGGTCTTGCCTTCGGATTGGACGTGGTTGTCGATCAACACTTCGTCCTGATGACCGAAACGCAACTTCATCGAACAGGTCGAGTGCACGACAATTTCGTAACGTCCGGTGTGTTCGACGTTTAACGAACCGGTCCAATGGATATAGAACTCTTTCGGATCCACGCCTTCGACGGGCGCGTCATGTCCGAAGTTAAAATCCAGCACCGCGTCGGTACGTTCGACTTTTAACTTGCTGTTGTCCCAGCGGTTGCTGTCGAAATAGCTGGCATTCAACCCGCGTTTCTTTTCCAGCCACGGACTGGAATAGAAATGTGTGTAGAGGTCCGCCAAGCATTGTTGCAACTGCCGTGCGGTCAGCCGCGACAAGTCAACTTGCGCCGGACGACTGCGCAGTTGTGCCGCTTCTGAATAAAACGTGTGGTGGATGTACTTGGCGACCGCCTCGGCATCCTCACCCACGCAAGCCTCCGGGTCTTCCTCTGGCATTGTGTCGGTGATCGTTTCGGTGAGTTGGCCGATCGATGCATCGCCGACCAGGGCATCCGAGTACCCGTCGGTCTGACCAATCCCGTTTTCACCGTGGCAAGACAGACATTGCTCACGATAAATCGCCTCACCTCGTTCCAGAACATCGTCGCCCAAAGCAGGTGGGCTGCTCAGCGCGGTCAACGACAGGAACAATCCGCAGCAACGCCACGCGCACGCGGTTGCATACTTCATTCGAATCTTTAAGGCGGGGTATTTCATATCGGTGAGACCATCTCGTTCCCCACCCATTCGGTGGAAACGAAATCGCATTTTCCTGCCACTTCATTTACCGGCCGTTATCAATCCACCTCATTGGCGTGGATTGTGTCGGCTTTGAACTCAGCGAAGATTTGGCAGGTCGTCGCGGAAAGGTGGGAATTTGACGCGACTGAAGGGGTGGGACGCACCTTATTGTACCCAGCCGGCGGGTTAAGTTGAACTGCTGTTCGCTTTAGATGCGATCAATGCCTGGGAAGACGCCCAAATTTCCCGCACGAAACGCCCCTTTTCTTAAATGTGTTTTTTCTGCGATACTGTGCGACTTTCGAGGACAACACACTTACACCCTTCCCCCCAGGATTCGCTTCAGCCGCTCTCTGACGGAACACTCTGTTTGACCCTAGCGGACCGGTTTGGCCCCAGGATTTACGAGACGATCTCCATTGTCCGATCCTGCCAAACGGTCACGCCCTCGCCATCGCGACTCGGTCATGCAGGTCTCTGGACGTCAGCTGCGGAAGAGCGGAACCGCAAGCGAATCAGAAAGTAGGAACTGGAATGCTCAAAAATTTCTCGCCAAAAGCACTCGGCATCAACGGTCGTCAGAGTGAGCTCATCGAACTGGCCCTGACGTACGGTTTTGCGTCGATGGACGTGGACATGTATGAAATGTTGCGTCGTGCACAGCGTTCGAACGCTGAAGACGCGACCAAATTCGTCCGCGCCGCACTTGGCGAAGGAACTGGCCGACTGGAACAAATTGGCGGTTTCCCATTGGAAGTCGATTTGGACGCCGAAGACGCTGCCTTCACCAGCCAACTGGGCACGCTCCACCCACTGTCCGAACTGGCCGAAAGCTTGGGCGTCACCCGCGCCTACATCACTTTGCCAGCTTCGACCGACCGCATGCCTTACCACGAGTACTTCGAGCTGCAACGTGGCCGCATCGCCCAAATCGCCGAAGTTTTGGCTCCCCGCAACATCAAATTGGGTGTCGGCTTCGACGCGACCAAAGAATTGGCTAACCCAAAGCAATTCGACTTCATCCGCAACGTCGAAGGCCTGATCGCTTTCGTTAATGGCGTTGGCAGCGATTCGGTCGGCTTCATCATCGACACCTGGGACTGGGTTGTCGGCGGTGGCGCACTGGATCAACTCAGCGAACTCGCTGGCGACAAAATCGTTGCCGTCCGTATCGGTTCGCTCGCTGATGACGCTGACGCGTCTAAAGCGACCCGCAAAGACTGCGTTCTGCCCGAGCAAGAAGGTGCACTGAACCACGTCAAAATCGTCAAGCAATTGGCCGCAGCTGGCTTCGAAGGCCCGATCTCGCCTGCCGCTTCGCCATCACGCTACAAAGGCCAAACTCGCGAAAACACCGTGACCCAGGCTCAAGAAGCGATCGACGGCATCTGCTCGACAGCAGGCTTGGAAGTCAAGCCTTTGCCGATGGAATTGATCGACGAAGACGCGATGAACGAAAACGCAGCCCCAATGGCATAGGCATTCAGCCGAACGCGTACAATCATAGAGGCCTCGCAGAAATGCGAGGCTTTCTTTTTGCCACCACAATCGACTTGCCCCAAACGCCCACCAACTCGACCTACCCAACACGATGAAACAACGACCAATCGCATTCGCCGCTCTGCTTTCCGGATCACTCCTGGCCGGACAACTGACCGCACCAGCAGCCGACTGGACCCAGTACCGTGGCCCCAACGGTGACGGCAAACTCGCCGAGACGATCCCCGGGCAATCCCAAGTCGAACTCAATGTGCAGTGGACCGCTGACACCGCACTTGGATTCAGCTCCTTTGCCGTTGCCGATGGAAAAGCAATCACCATCGTTGTCGATGGCGGAAAAGAATCATTGGCTGCCCTGGATGCCGAAACGGGCAACAGCCTGTGGAACTACACCATGGGATCGAACGATTACGGTCATGACGGTGGTAACGCGGGCACACGCGACAACCGGGGCGGCGACGGCCCACGCTCGACACCAGCGATCAGCGGTGGCCTGGTCTATGCCTACGACTCGCACCTGGTGCTTCACTGCGTCGATGCGGCAAGCGGCGAACTGAAATGGAAGCACGACGTCGTTGCCGAATTCGGCGGCAAAAACATCCAGTGGAAAAACGCATCCAGCCCTGTTATCGACGAAGAACGCGTCTATGTCGGTGGCGGCGGAGCTGGCCAAGCTTTCTTGGCGTTCGACAAAACCTCTGGCGAGTTGAATTGGAAGACCGGCGACGAAACGATCACTCACGCCACCCCAGCGCTCGCACAAATCGACAACCAATCCCAAGTCATCTACTTTGTCCAGTCGGGCCTCGTTTCCATCGAAGCCTCCACCGGCAAAGAACTTTGGCGAACGGTCTTTCCGTTTTCTGTTTCGACCGCGGCATCTCCGATCGTCAACGGCAATCAAGTCTATTGCTCAGCTGGATATGGCGTTGGCGCTGGACTGTTCGAAATCGGATCTGACCACAGCGTCAAAGAAGTTTGGTTCAAGTCGAACGAGCTGATGAATCACTGGAGCACGCCGATTGTTCACGACGGGCACTTGTACGGCATCTTCGAATTCAAAAAGTACGGCCGAGCTCCGCTGAACTGCGTGAACTTGCAAACCGGCGAAATCATCTGGTCCGAACCAGGCTTCGGCCCCGGCAACTGCATCCTGGTCGGCGACAAACTGGTCGTCCTTTCGGATGCAGGTGAAGTCGCGATCGTCAACGCGACGCCAGAGGGTTACCAAGAACTGGGTCGCAAAGACGTTCTCGAAGGCAAGTGTTGGTCCACCCCAGCATTCAGCGACGGCAAGATCTACGTTCGCAGCACCACGCAAGGTGCTTGCGTAACCGTCAAATAGCTCGGAAACCGTTTCCTCGGCGGCTACTCACCCCTAGCCGCCGAGATCAGAAAATCGACCAATGCCTGATCGCGGAAGAATCCTTCAAACAGATTGTGCCCCTGCCCACGGATCCGTTTAACGGTCATCAAGTCTGACTTCCCGGCTTCTCGATACGCCTGTGCAAACGCGTCGGAATTCGCTTCGATCGGAACCACTTTGTCCTCCGTTCCGTGGATCAAGTACACCGGGATTTTGGCATCCGCGATCTCGCCCGCTTTCTTGATCGGGTTGAAGGCGTCTTGCTGGGACAATAGTTCCTCCGCTGTCACGCCATAAACTGATGCGGCACGCTGCACGCCGGGATAACTGGTGTAGTCAAACACCGGGTAGATCCCCGCGATCCCACCAACGCGTTCGGGCCTCTCGATCGCAAACCGGCTGACTGCCAGACCACCGCGCGAGCGTCCGAGTAACGCAGGCTTTGAACTGAATCCGCGACGCACCATCTCGTCACAAAGTGCGTCAAACATTGCCTGACAGTGCGGACTGCCGTAGCCTTCACCAACATCGATGCCTGCAACGGAGACACTGGCATCAAGCAACCGACGGAAAATCCATTCTTCGTTCGCATCCGGATATTGGCGTAGCGTCGGTGCATAAAACACCCAAGGCTTCTGCTTGGGTTCGAAAGGCTGGTCCGCTTCGATCAAGAACGCGTGACGGTCGGCAACACGAAACGATTCACCGCCCAGCAAATGCTGTGTTCTGGGAACCTGGGCCGCCTCTTGCGCTTGCAGCATCGTCTCGCTGGTATGTGCGAGCCCTTGTGCTTTTTCAAGCTGCTTCACATTCAGATCTTCGGACGCCAGCTTGGTCATCTGCTGCGTCATCGATTCCCATTCATGAATCAAAGCTGTCAGCTTGTCTGCTTTGGGAATTGCCAAGTCAACTTGTTCGGTGCGATCTTGCGACAGATCATATAGCTCCCAAGGCTCGTCTTTGGGAGCGACTGCTTTCCAATCGCCGACGCGGATCGCTCGGTGTGCATCATGAAACCACCACAGCGTTCGTGCATCGGTTACTGACGCCTGATTGATTTGATTTGCAAAGCTTTCGCCAGGCAGTGGCGGCGTTTGAGGATCCATAGGAACTCCGGCGATCGACAACAATGTCGGCACCACATCGATCACATGATGAACACCGCGGCGAATCTGACCGCCTGATTGGACTTGGTCAGGCCATGAAAGCAGAAACGGGGTAGCGATCCCGCCTTCGTGCGTCCACGTTTTATGGCGGCGGAAGGGCGTGTTGCAAACGGTCGACCATCCCGGTCCCAGACACAGGTAGCTGTGCCCGGATCCTGGCGAGGCGTTCGGATCATGACCATCACCACGCACCATGATTTCAGCACTCGCACCGTTGTCCGACAGAAACAGGATCAACGTATTGTCCCAAGCTCCCATCTCGCGGACCTGATCGAAGACGCGTCCGATCTCGATGTCCATTCGATGGATCATCGCCGCATGCAACGTCATCTTGGTCGCTTGGAAACGCCGCTGCGACTCGGTCAGCTGAGACCATGGTATCGGTTTGTTGACTTCACCTTCACCAAGAATCTCGAATGCTTCAGGAAAGTGATACGGCGGACCGAGCTCGCGCTCCACCGAGGCTGGTGAATCGACAGCGGCTTCCGGAAGGATGCCTAGCTTTCGCATCGACTCAAACCTGCGTTCTCGAATCACATCCCAGCCCACGTCATAAACTCCCCTATAGACGTCGATGTCTTCGGGTAGCGCATGCAGTGGAAAATGCGGCGCGGTGAATGCGAGGTATTGGAAGAACGGCTTAGACGAATGCTTCGCTTGGTGGTCACGCAGGTTCCTGACCACATCGTTTGCCATCGCGCTGGTGAGGTAAAAGTCATCGCGAAACTGCAGCGACCGCCCTTCTTTGCCGTCGTGATCCGGCAGTGGCTGGAAGTACCGGCCGACTTGATTTTGCGAACTGACGTCGAAGCCGTTTTCGAGTGGCTGACCGTCGAGATGCCATTTGCCGGTGTGGTACGAACGATAGCCGGCATCACGCAGCAACTCCGGAACCAGCCACGCCCAAGCAGGTCGCGATCCGCGTCCGCCGCTAGGGACACCGGGCAAGTAGTCGCGCCGAATCTGCTGCGCGTAGTAGCCCGTCATCAACGAACCGCGAGTCGGCCAACAACGTCCCGTGTTATAG
This sequence comes from Rhodopirellula sp. MGV, assembly GCF_002251265.1. Lineage (NCBI taxonomy): Bacteria > Pseudomonadati > Planctomycetota > Planctomycetia > Pirellulales > Pirellulaceae > Rhodopirellula > Rhodopirellula sp. MGV. The sequence goes on from NZ_NPDI01000073.1 coordinate 78,139, forward strand.
AACTGCGAGAACCGCAGACCTTGCTCAGCGATCGAATCCAAGTTCGGTGTCTGAATTTCACCGCCGTAGCAGCCAAGATCCGAATACCCGAGGTCATCGGCCAAGATCAACAGAACGTTCGGCGGCTGTTCTGATTGGGCCTGAGTTACACCGACGAGAAACCACAACGCCAATACCACGGCCATGCGCACACGCATCAATCGACCTCTCATCGCACACCTCACCGTCACTCGACGAATCATCGCACCAGACGAAACAATCCCCGCCCTTTGTCTTGCACCATGATAGAGCAAACTCAGGATTGCCACCGCCAGTTATCGACAAGCATCCGCAACGCATTCACACACCATGGACAGCTGCAGCTCCGTGGAACGAGCATTGATGCGTACTTGACTCGCCCCGGAGGGGCCGTCTTTGTTAGCTCGGGGTGGAAGCCCCGAGTTTCAATGACCACACAACGTAATCGCCCCGGAGGGGCCGGTGTTGCTGCCGTTGTCCCGTCGACTCCGCCTCCACGTACTCGCACCGAAAATTGGCTAAAGCCTAGACTCCAGCGAATACCGTGCTGCAGCGATCAATCGTCCAAGACGCTGGACCACGTATCCCGGATGACCTCGAGTTTTCTCTCAACGGAACGGAGCGAGATGTTGACTTTGTCCGAGATTTCACGATTTGAATGACCGGCCAGTCGTAACTTGACAATCCAACGTTGCAGATCGTCCCGCAGTAGATCCAACAGCGATTGAAACTGCTCGTCCATCAGTGCAAGCAGTTCGGGTGACGGGGCGTCAGAAATGATTTCTGTAAATTCACCGGGTGAACCACTGTTGGCGGAAAGGACCGAATCGCCTCGCACCAACCCGAGTCCGCGTTTTTTGCTGGTTTGACGGCGGACTTGATCGACAGCTTTATTGGATGTGATCGCGACCAGCAGAAGCCAAAGGTCGTGGCGGTTCTTCAGTTTTTCGAAGCGACCGTTTTTTGCGCCATCACAGAGCACAAAAAACACCGTGGTAGCGACGTCTTCTTCGTCCTCGACTCGGCGTTCGGCATTTCCCAGCCGATTTCGAGCCAACGCGACCAGTCGATCAAAATAGCGTTCCCAAAGCTCTGCCGCGGCGTCCGATCGGCCTTCCTTTAACCGCTCAATCATCAGTGTGACGGAATGTGAGCTCGTTGTCGGATCAGGAGGGTTGTCTGTCATTGAAACGCAGTCGTGAAATGGAATCCAACGGTTGACTGACGTTGGCTCGTCAATCGTACCGGCAAACCGCCGCATCTACGGATGCTCTTTTCCGTCGGAATTGAATCGCCGATGCAATCAATTTTTATTTGAAATCTTGGCGGTGGCGTGATTTCGTTTGCGAGCAACGGGGGACGGGGCATTCGATTGCCAATTTTTCAGCGCATTCAAGAAACGAAAAGTGCACGACAGATGATCAGCCCAGCATTCCGCCTGTTTCGAAAACAACCAAAGTCACGCACCCAAATCGCACGGAAAACGGGACCGCGTCGGATGCTGATGGAAAAATTGGTCAAGCGAGAACTGCTCGCGGCGGATCTCGGCATCGTTGACGAGGGATTGCAATCCGGGTTTCTTCAAGAGCTGCAAGACTCGATCAATCGCGACATCCTATCAACTCCCGCGCCCTTGGTCGGCAGCGCGTTGGCAGGAGAAATCAATGCCGGGCAATCGCAGTCCCAAACCTCGATTTCCAACCAGTGGTTCAGCCATTTCGAAAACGAGTTTGCATCCTTGGACTTTGATTCCAATGCGACGATTGCGGAGGTGAAATCCCAGCTGGCCGGTGTGCTCGGTGTTTCACCGGATGCGGTGCAGGTCACTGGGAACGATGGCGATAGCGAAATTCGTTTCGAGGTCACTCTTGCCGAATCGATCAGTCGCGAAGCCGCCGTTGCGTTGGATTTGATCGGCGCGGATCCTGAAATCGAATTATTGCTGGGCACCGAGGGGCAAGTCGATTTGGACTTGGCGATGCAGTATCGATTGACCTTTGGCGTCGTGGAAGACTCCGATGGTATCAGTTCGTTTTATTTCGATACGGAAACGGCGGACGAGTTGATCATCGATTACACGGCCACCGTGCGAGAGGATTTTAATTCTGGCAAGGGACGCGTCGGAGTTTTCATTGCCGACTTTAGTGAGTCGCCGGATCATGAATCACGCTTCACGGGAACCTATACGATCGATGTACGGCAATCCGCCACGGGCGGGGTCGCAGTGGATGGAACTTTGGTCGGCAGCGGGGCAGTCCACTTGGACATCGACGCGTCCTTTTTCCCAAACATCAATCTGAACACAGACCTGATCAATTTGGGAGTCACCGCGGAGGGGCGTGTTGAGTACGACACGCAACTCGTTTTCGCTGACGGTGAAATTGACAATTCCGGCAACGCCGTGACGGTCGGTTTGGATGAGGTCGCGATTGATTTGGGAAAGATCTACTCGGACTTCATCGATCCATTTGTTCGGAAGCTTCAAGATCAATTGAGGCCGGCCAAACCGGCAATTGATTTTTTAATCGAGCCGATTCCAGTGATTAGCGATCTCTATGAGATGCTGGGCAAAGGCCCCATAACAGGGCTCAGCCTCGCACAACTCGAGCCTGATGATCCGGCTTCGATCGCAATTCACGCGGTAGATGCCATCTTGAACTACAACGGATTTGGTTTAAACAGCGAAAACATTCAGTCGCTGTTCGACATCGAGTTCGAAAAGGTTGACTTTGATCCGAAGGCCATCCGTGATCTCGGCGACGAAGCTCGCAAGAACATCCGGGATTTGAAAGACGGCTTGCTGGGGATTGATCTATCGAACACGCTTTCAAACCCTGAGGGGAAGGCCGAATTCGAGCGGAGCATGGAATGGGGGACGGACTTTGGCGGTGCGTTTGATCTTCCATTCTTGACGGACCCTGAGATCCTGGCGGGTTTCCTAATGGGTGACACGTCCGGAGAATTACTGACTTTTGAGGCCAACGCGGAGCTCGGGTTTGATGCGGGGATCTCAATCCCGATCGCGCCTTTGTTGAATTTGGCACAGCTCAATGCGGGACTGTCGGTCGGACTGGGGCTTGAATTAGCTGCCGGCTATGATGCGTTGGGAATTGCCCAACTGTCTCAGCTTGCGGACTTTTCATCCGAAGCGGCCTTGGAACAGAGCCTGCGAGACAATCAGAATCTGCTGATCAGCGGGTTCTACATGGATGACCGAAACGACCTAGCCGGCGTGGTTGGCGAGCGTGAAAACAGTGACTACGACGCACCGGAAGTCTCACTCACGGTGACTGCCACCGGAGGAATTTCGGCGGGGCTGGATGCCAAAGTCGTCAAGGCAACCATCGGCGGTGCCATTTTCCTCGAAGGCACGCTCGAACTAGACCTCAATGACCTTCCCGATCCCGACGTGGACGTTAAGGATTGGGAGGACGTGCTTTCGCCCCTGTGGACCCCCAGCTTTTTGGACTCCCCGGATCAGTGGAACTATGACGGACGGATACGTGCCGCCGAGCTTGCGACGATTGTCAACGAGAATCCGCTGGCCGTCGCAAATGTCAACGGTAGCCTAGAGGCGGGATTGTCCGCTTCGGTGACCGTGGAAACCTTTGGCATTACCGTCTTTGACAAGACGTGGGAATTGGCACGGGTCAAGTTGCTCGATGGAACGCTGTTCGAATCGAACGATGCGGCGCTATTGCGCGATGCCAATCAATCACAACTTGGTCAGGTAGTTGACGGTGAACTGCAGTTATTCATGGGAGACACCGCGTCCTTGCGAATGGATGCACGACCGGATGTCGCCGACGAGACCTTTACAATTAGGTCTCTCGGCCGATCAGACGGCGGTGGTGAAACACTGCTCGTCGGCTTTGAAGCCGATGAGGAATCCTATCTCCGCATCTTTGAAGGGGTATCGCGAATCGTTGGTGCTGGCGGAGAAGGAAACGATCAAGTCACGGTTCTCGATGGTGTTACGTCTGATGTAACGTTGGACGGTGACGGCGGCGACGATACGTTCTTCATCGATACCACGGGAGTTGCAACTCTGCGTGGCGGAGACGGTCAAGATCGACTGATCGGTGGCGCCGGGAATGACCGGTTGGAGGGCGGTGATGGCGACGACTATCTCGAAGGCTTCGGCGGTGATGACACTCTGATTGCTGGGCTGGGCAACGATACGGTCTATGGAAGTGCCGGCAACGACTCGTTGTTTGGTGACGCAGGGGCGGACGACCTGGACGGAGGTGTTGGCGACGATGTGCTGAAGGGAGGCGATGGCGACGACATCCTTCGCGGCGCCGAGGGGGCCGATTCGATCGACGGTGGCGCGGGTAATGACATAATTCGATTTGGCTTCTTGCTCAACGACCCTGATTCGATCGATGTGTTGCATGGTGGAGCGAACGAAGACATCGTCGAAATCTATGGGACGGAAGAGGCGGATGAACTGACATTGGAATCGTTGGCCGACACACCGGGAACCTTTCACGTTTTCAGTGACCTGGCGAACTTTCAATTCCGTCTGCCTACCAACGCACTGGAACGCGATATTGAAAAAGTCCGCGTGAGTGGATTGGGTGGGGACGATCTTCTGAGTGTGATCGGCGAGCTGAACGTCGAGACCGTCATCGTCGATGGAGGAGAAGGTAACGATACGATCAACGGATCCGATGGCCACGATTTGTTGTATGGCGGCGGGGGAGCGGACACGTTGTTCGGCAATGGCGGCAACGACGAAATCCATGGTGGCGACGCAGCAGACAGGATCTTTGGCGGTGAAGGCCAGGATGCGATTTATGGCGACAGCGGTGCGGACTATATCGACGGCGGTGCCGGATACGATGTGATCCATGGAGGCGATGGCGATGACGAGATTCATGCCGGAATCGGACTTGCCGGAAGTACGATTTACGGTGAGGCAGGCAATGACATGCTGTTCGGCGGTCATGGTGCCGATGCAATCGACGGAGGTAGCGGAGATGACACGCTAGCCGGCGGCGGAGGCGACGATAAGTTGCTTGGCGGTGAAGGCAATGACTCGCTTGCTGGTGGCGTGGGAATCGATTTTGTTCAGGGTGATGCGGGAGATGACATTCTGTTTGCGGTTATCGATCCGGCTTTGTATTTGTCCGAACTTTCCGACAGCCAGATCAACGACTTGATCGCTGAAATTCAAACGGCACAAAATCTTGCCAGCCAGACCGAGGCATTGCATTCACTGTTGCTCGAATTTGCCATGGGAGGAATGACCTATTCGCAGCAAGACGAACTAAAGGGCGCACTTGAGACGCTGAAATTGCGAGTCACCGACTTGGAACGGCGTCGCATCGATGACGCACTTGACCAGCTGATCAGTCCTGAAACTGAGTTAGGCAACTCTAGAGTCATCAACACACTGGATGGTGGTGCAGGAAACGATCAATTGTTTGGGTCAATTTTTGCGGATGCTTTGATCGGTGGCGAAGGGCATGATTCGATCGAAGGTGGTGGCGCTTCCGATACGGGTGGCTCCAACTCGGGCGAAATCGGATTGCAGGACGAACTTGGAAACCACATTTTGACGGCGTCGCAGGAAAACGGAATCCTGGAGATCAAGGCGACCGATGGCAACGACCAACTGTACATCTCTCAATTCGATCGGACGGTCTCCGTTAAACTTGGTACCCAAGAGTTTTGGTTCTCGCCCGTCGACGATCAGGCGTTCTCCGAAATCCGGATTCTAGGTCTTGGTGGCAATGACTATATCAATGCGACAGGCACCTTTGATTCCATCTTGCGTCTGGAAGGCGGTCAAGGCAACGATCAGCTCCTTGGCAGCGACAGTGGAGACATTCTTGACGGCGGAGATGGCGACGATTTGTTGTTCGGTCGCGGCGGCGATGACGAACTGCATGGTGGATCCGGTGATGATATGCTGCGGGGCGATGATGGCAACGATCAACTGTTCGCAAAAGATGCCTCTGTCGATTGGATCTCATCCCTCGAGCAACAAATACAGTCGAACAGGGCGAGTGGTTTCACCTTTTCGATCTATCGTTGGTCGAATTGGAGTGTGCAAGACCCCAACGACCAGAACTCAGTCACCGAGCCTGTTCTCTTGGACTCGCTGGACGGTGGCGAGGGCGATGATGTGCTTCTCGGTTCGGACTTGGAGGATTCGTTGATTGGAGGAGCGGGAAACGACCTGATTTTGCATACGACAGGTGATGACATCGTGTTCGGAGGACTCGGTGATGATCGTTACACCTATCGATTCGGCGATGCCAGCGAACGAATTGAATTGTCGCTCAATGAAAGCGGACGGATCGTGGTTAGACGACAAGATCTGTCCCAGCCTGCGGAAACCGCAATCGAACTGGTTCATCCGCAGGTCAGCGAGATTGAATCGATCGGCGTCGAATCGCTCGGCGGTGACGACCAGATTCACGTCGAGTTTGGAAACAATTCACTGATCGATTTACACCTCGATGGTGGTGACGGAAACGATTCGTTTCATATTGGAAAAGCACCGGTGAACGTCACCGTGATTGGTGGCGGTGGCGATGGTGATCATGCCTTCTTTAAGCCTGGGGACGCTTCCCCTGATCTCGTTCTAAGCGACAGCTTTTTGACAGGGCAAGCCGACTACGTTTTGGCCGGACTTGAAATTCTGACGCTTGAAGGAGACTCCCGAAACAACAAACTCGACGCAAGCGAATTCACCGGCGAAACACATTTGTTCGGAATGGCTGGCGATGATCAACTTTTGGTCGGAAACGGCGGCGGAACGGCTGATGGCGGCTTGGACCTCGACAGCGTTGAGATCCATGGAACGTCGATTGAACTGGACGGTGATCAAGTCGTTCATTCTTCGCAAACCACTCCCTCTGCCGTCACGAATTTGGCGAACATCGAATTTGTCGGTCTTTACGGCGACGATGGTGACAACACGATAAACGTTCTCAATCGAAACAATGTGCAAGTCTTTGCGGGCGGGGGAAACGACACCATTTCATTCGCTGGTCAAAACCATGAAATATGGGGCGGTGATGGTGACGACCAAATTTTGGCGTTGGATTCGGAGTTGGCCTCTCAAAACAATTTCCTCTATGGAGAAAATGGCAATGACATTATCACGGGAAGCAATGGGGTAGACCACATTGAGGGCGGAGACGGAGCAGACCTGATCCGAGGGGAAGGCGGCAATGACATCATCGACGGCGGCAACGGCGAAAATGAGCTTCATGGCGGAGGCGGAAAGGACGAAATTCGCGGTGGCGAACATGCCGATCTGATCTTTGGCGACGGAGGCAACGATCGGATTTGGGGGCTTGGTGGAAATGACATTCTTTATGGTGGAAGTGGAGACGACTACATTCGAGGGACAGATGGAGATGATTTCATCTTCGGCGGCGATGGAAACGATGCGCTGTATGGTGATTCAGGATCCGATCACATTTGGGCCGAGAATGGTGACGACTGGGTTAGCGGTGGATACGATGGGACACGCGACTATCTCGACGGTGGAGACGGTTACGACATAACCAAGCAGATCTTCTACAAGTACGGTTTCCTTAAAAGCAAAGTCCGCTGGCAAGAAGAAGTATCCAATTTCGAGCAGGAAGACCGAATTCACGAAAGGTGGTAGGGTCGACCGTGTGTCCAACGCCCTTGAGAGAGGCAGATGCGGTTCAGCTTTGACTCTCTTTCTCAATGAGGTTCGTGGGCGCAGCTCCTGAGCAGTCAATCAAAATCCTAGTTGCGATCAACTTCGCAACTGCAAGGCCTTCTGGGCGGTGGAGCGTCTTGGGAGCGGTGGTGGGGAAAGTTCTGCGGTTTGGCAAACCTTGCGAGTGGGTGACTGTGATTCAAGTCGTACTGGTTGTGTTCTCGATAACCAACGTACTGACGCTTCCCTACGAACCACCGTGGATTTGAGCCTAAATCGATGACGCCACCGCCAACTCTCTCTGTGCTAATTCGATATTCGGCGATGGCTTTGCTTGCATTGGCAACCGCCGGAAGCTGTTTTGCGCAAGACGACGATCCACCGTTCAGTACTTCGGACACCAACGTGGGCTACGTCGATTGCGCAATTCCTATGACCCAAGTACGGTTTCGCTTTGATGCGGCCTACGACAATCCGACACCGGACCGCGCGGAATTTTTCTACCGTGCTTCGACGGCGGCGACCGGTGTTCCGATTTCTCCGGCGGAAACAAACGTCAACTATCAATCCCTAAGAACCTATCTCGAATTCGCTCCGAGTCCACTCTGGTCCTTGTTCTTAGACGTTCCCGTCCGCTTCATTGATCCGGAACGTAATGACAACGAGCAAGGTTTCAGCGATCTGGAACTCGGCGCGAAAGGTATCTTGTGGATGAACTCCGAACACGTCGTGACGGGACAGCTTCGCGCCTACGTGCCGACCGGGGATGCTAGCCGACTCTTGGGAACGGACCATGCGAGTCTTGAGCCAGCCCTCTTGCATGCGACGCAACTGAGTCCGTTAGTGAGTTGGGAAAACGAAGCTCGGTTATGGATTCCGATCGACGGCACCGAGATCAGCGGTGAACCATTCGCGGGACCGATCCTGCGGCTTGGGACCGGCATTGGCATTGACCTCTACCGCCAAGAAGCGACCTGCTCAGAATCATCAAAGCGTCTTTCGCTCGTGAGCGAGTTTGTCGGTTGGACAATCCTTGACGGGCTGGCAACGGTTCCCGATACGGCGACCGCCGCCAAAATCATTTCGGTTGATGGCGACACCACGGTCAACACCAAGCTTGGCCTACGCTGGTCAGATTCTCGGCGAAGCGTTTTTGCCGGCTATGGACGCTCATTGACAGGGCATGTTTGGTATCACGACATCGTTCGCGCCGAGTACGCGATACGATTCTGAACGACACAAGGTCCTTGCCACAGAGCCCCATCTCTTCCCAGATGGCTTCATTCACCGCCGTCCGTCGGCGGCGGAATCGAGTTCAAATTCAGTTCATCGAGCAAGTCCTGGAAGTCGGTTCGGCCGGAGAGCACGTCTAGCGGCTCGACGACCTTTCCATTCTCCACAATCGCATCCATGCTTGCTCCCAATTGAATTGCCACCCGAAGATCTTTGACAGCGTCTTGGCCGAACGATTCTCGGATGTCTTTGTGTTCCGATTGCGTCGCGTCGGCATATGCTTTTGCCCGCCATCGCGCGGCGTCGAGTCGTACGCCACGCTCTTGGGAGAACGTTTTCACACACTCACCGATCGCTTGATCCATCTCAAATAGATCACCACTTTTTTGCAGCGTCTTGATGAATAGGGAGTAGTCCTTTTTTAGATTGCCACGAAATTCTTCGTTGTAAGGATTGGCTTCGAAACACTGTTGGTGAACTTTGATCGCATCGCGGAGAATTTTGCCGCACTTGTCGAACTCGTTTTGCATGTATGCGACAACCGCCACATTGTATCGAGCCGTGGCCATGCGATTGCGGTATTCAACGTTTTCTGGAAAGTCTTGTGTGAGTTTCTGTAGGGTGGATTCTGCGCGACCGAAGTACTCCGACGCTTCTCCGAGTTCATTCTGGCTGCCCTTGATCGATCCTCGGGTGTTCAGCGCATTGGCAAGTTCGCTTTTCAGGCTTGCATATCGAGGGAACTGAGCAACAAGTTCGTCCAGCGACTCGATTGAAAGCAAGTTCACGTCCAGGGCGTCGGTGAATTGTTTTTCGGTAACCAGCGTGTTGGCGAGGTTGTTTCGAAAGATAGCCACATCCTGTCGATGCTCGCGGATATCAGCGAAGTCCGAGTGCAGCTCGATCGCCTGCCTGATTTGCTCTTTGGCCTCCTCGGTCCGCTTCTCTTGTTTCAGCAGAATGCCGTAGTTGTTGAAGGTTCTTCCCAAATCCAAGCGGTAGCTTCGAGCGAGCGAATCGTCTGACGTGCCACCGCCGGCGTCTTTCACGAGTGTTCCAAGCAGCTCAATCGCTGCTTGATAGTCGGGTTCGGCCAACTCCTGTCGCCCTTGTTCGCTGAGCATCACACCGCGGTTGTAGAGCACTCGGGCAAGTAGGTGGCGTGAGTCGTCGTCGGAATCCTGATCTCTCATCAGTTCAGAATAGAGTGCCTTCGCTTGCTCGATCGCACCGAATGCAGGTTCCGGATCGCGAGGTTTCAGCAGCAGCGCCATGGAGATATAGCTTTCGGCCAAAGCAAGCGAGTACTGTCGGTTGTCTGGTTCGGCCGAGATCAACACAATCAGTTGCGTAATCGATGCTTTAAGGGCCTGTTGAGACCGATCGAATTGATCCAGGATGCGAAACACGTTGCCGATAGATTGATGCACCATCGCAGCGTCAAACTGCAGCGATCGATCTTCGGGACGCTGCTGCAGAAACCGGTTGTAAAAGTCCGTAGCCTTGTCGAGCAACTCGACACGTTTTTTTTCTTTGCGCGGCACATCGGCCAACAGTTTGGCCTGCTCGACCATTTGTTCGACCGCCACCAAAGCGATCTGCAAATTTTCAACTTTCTGACGTCTCTCGGATTCCACCATCGATGATCGCTGCTGCGATGTTTTTGCAAAGTGGAGCGTCGAGGAACCGAACACCAGCAGAGAAATGATGAGACACGCCGCAAGTCCGGTGATCAATGGACGTTTGCCGCACCATCTTGCGATGCGTTTACCAGGTGAGATCTGACGAGCCAGGATTGGCTCGCCACGCAAGTAGCGATCCAGGTCGTCGGCCAGATCCTGAGCGGTCGAGTATCGATCACTTGGATTTTTCTCCAGGCATTTCATACAGATTGTGTCTAAGTCGGCGCTCATCCGAACTCGACTGACCGATGCTGGAGGTCGCGGCGTTTCGTTTTGAACTTTCATCAACAGGCCGATGACCGTTTCGGAATAAAACGGGACACGGCCGGTCAATATCTCATAAAGGATTGCCCCCAACGAGTAGATGTCGGTCGCCTCGGCGATTTCATTGGAACGACCAAACGCTTGCTCGGGCGACATGTAAGCCGGTGTGCCGAGCACCTGCCCGGTGCCGGTCAATTCGGTCTGGCTGTGCATGACTTTGGAGAGACCAAAGTCGGTGATTCGCGGATTGCCGTGTTCATCCAACAGGATATTGGCGGGTTTCAGATCTCGGTGGATAATTCCTTTCGAATGAGCATACTGAACCGCCCGGGCGAGCGTGCGCACGAACTCGGCGGACCGTTGATCGCCCATTCGCTCGTTGGAGATCAATTTCTCGAGACTGGGGCCGTCGACGAACCCCATCGAAAAAAAGTGCAGACCGTCTTGTTCCCCGATATCAAACACCGGGACGATGTTGGGATGATCTAAACGGGCTGCTGCTTTAGCTTCGTTTTTAAAGCGTTGGATTTCACCTGCGCCGGCGAGGTTCCCGCTCAGGATCATTTTGAGCGCGACAATCCTGTTGGCTTCGATTTGACGGGCACGAAAGACAATCCCCATCCCTCCGCGCGCGATCTCGCCAAGGAGTTCGTAACCGTCAAACTCGACGAGCGGCAGACGAGTCGATCGTGGCGGTGCGGTGTGCTCTCGATCCGATCGAGTCTGGGTCAGACATTGGTCCCTCGGTATCTCGCTTGTGTCACCGGACACGTTTTCGAGCGAGAACGCGTTTAGGATTTCGGTTTCAAAGTTTGGGAATCGTTTAACAACATCGTGCGGACGAATGGGCAGGCTGTTCTGATTCCAGTAGTGAATGTCTAGCCGCAATAGCTCCGTGAACAAGTCAGGCTGGACTGGCGAGTCGAGTTGCTGGAGGAACTCGCCGAGATCGGGGCGATTACCGGCGAGCCATTGTCGCTCATAGCGATCACAAATCACGTCCATGCGTTGAAGTGGACGCTGCTTCGCGAGCGACGAATTCTTTTCCTGATCGGTACTCAACGATTCGGTACTCCCATCGACCAAGAGTGTAGCTCCGCTGCGGGGATCCTACCAGCCACTCAATGAGCAATGGTGAACAAGCAATCTCGGGGTTGCCCCCGCAAGCGCCCGACGCCGACTCCCCAGAGTCAAAACAGACGCAACGCATTCACACACCATGTACGAACGCAGCTCCGTGGAACGAGCATTGATGCATATTAAACTCGCCCCGGAGGGGCCGTCGTTGCTAGCTCGGGGCGGCAGACCGTGAATCAACCAGGCTTTACTGGCGAGCAAACGGTACACACTGCGTCTGGCGACCGAGATGACCTTCGCAACCGCAACGTATGCACACACCATTTACAACTGCAGCTCCGTGGAACGAGCATTGATGCATATTAAACCCGCCCCGGAGGGGCCGTCTTTGTTAGCTCGGGGCGGCAGCCCCGAGTTTCTGAGACCACACACCGTAGTCGCCTCGGAGGGGCCGGCGTTGCGGCCGCCATCCCGTCGACTCGTCGTTCACGCCATCGCACCGAAAATCTGCTGGAGCTTAGACTCCAGCTGGACCTTCCATTTGGCGATTCACATCTGTCTTGATTGCTGCCTCACTCTCGCTGGTGCGAGAGTGAGTTCGAATCTTGATGACCTACCGAAGCGGACTAACTGGTCTGCTGGTTGGACGCGATGACGTACTCGTTGACGATGTCGCCTTTGGCCAGATGCTCGTCAAAAATGCGGTCGATGACCGCTGGGGTACAGAAGCCGTACCAGACATCGTCCGGCAGCACGCCAATAATCGGGCCTGCTTTGCAGATGTCGAGACAAGCTGATTTGATACGGATCACCGGGGCATGGCCGGCCTTGCGCAATTCGCGACAGCGCGTCTTCAAGTGTTTCCAAGCTTCAGCCATCGCTTCGCCTTTGCAACACTTGCCGGTCTTTCGATCCATGCAGATCACCAGCACATGACTCGATCGCCCGAAGCCTAACTTGACGGCTTTCTTCGCCGCCGACGCGACTTCGGGCTTTCCATTCTTGACGTCTTTCATTCGTCGTCGCGATTGATCACTGGGTTGGAAATCCCAGCGTCATTGACTTCGGGGGAAGAGACGACGCCTTCGACTTCCTCGCCTTTGGCTTTCATCTTCCGCTGAATCGACTCGCCGATCACGTTCGTGATCTGCTCTTCGTCGAGCTCTTCCTGTTCGACCAATTCTTTCGTCAGTTTATCCAGGTCAGCGCGATGTTCACGTAGCAGTTGCTCGGCACGTTGATCGGCTTCGAGCAAGATTCGCGAGACCTCTTCGTCGATCAGTTCCTGCGTGTGTTCGCTAAACTGACGCTGCTGGTGCATCTCGCGGCCCAAGAACGGATCCTCGTCGCTGGTCTTGTAGCAAACCGGTCCGAGCTTTGGACTCATCCCCCAAGTCGTGACCATACGTCGGGCAATGCCGGTCGCGCGTTCGATGTCGTTTTCCGCACCGACCGTCGGCTCGTCATAGACGATCTTTTCAGCGGCGCGTCCGCCGAGCAGCACGATCAATTGATGCTCAAGTTCCTTCTTGCTGACGTTTAAGCGATCTTCGTTGGGCACGTACTGCGTCACGCCAAGTGCACGTCCGCGTGGGACGATCGTTACCTTGTGAACCGTGTGTGCACCGTCGAGGTGCCAAGCGGTCAACGTGTGGCCGGCTTCGTGATACGCCGTCTTTTCCTTTTCAATGCCTTTCAGTACTTCTTCACGTTTAGCGCCCATCAAGATCTTGTCGCGGGCGTAATCGAAGTCGTTCATGTCGACTTCTTTCTTGTCATTGCGGGCGGCCCACAACGCAGCTTCGTTGACCATGTTCTGGATGTCCGCACCGGTCAGACCGATAGTACCGGCTGCCAAACGGTCGAGTTTTACGTCGTCAGCCAAAGGCACGTCGCGTACGTGGACCTTGAAGATCTCCTCGCGGCCTTTCATCGTCGGGCGATTGACGGTGATGTGACGATCGAAACGTCCGGGACGGAGTAATGCTGGATCCAAAACGTCCGGGCGGTTGGTTGCGGCGATCACGATGACCGCTTGGCTTGGCGTAAAACCATCCATCTCGCCGAGGATTTGGTTCAGCGTTTGTTCGCGTTCGTCATGTCCGCCGCCAAGACCGGCGCCACGTTGACGACCAACCGCATCGATTTCGTCGATGAAGATAATCGCGGGGCTGTTCTGTTTGGCTGTCTGGAACAAGTCACGCACACGACTGGCACCGACACCGACGAACATCTGAATGAATTCGCTACCGTTGACCGAAAAGAACGGCACCTCGGCTTCGCCGGCAACGGCGCGAGCCAACAGGGTTTTACCGGTTCCGGGAGGTCCGTTCAGCAACACGCCTTTCGGCACGCGACCGCCGAGCTTTTGAAACTTGTCCGGCGTCTTCAGGTAGTCAACGATCTCTTGCAAGTCCGCTTTGACGCCTTCCAATCCGGCGACGTCTTTGAACGTCACCGTTTTTTCGTTGGCTTCGAAACGCTTCGCAGGACTTTTTCCAAAGCCCGACAGGAATCCGCCGCCCATGATGTCGTTGCGGGTCCGCCGGATCATCATGAACACGAACAGCAACAGCAGGATCGGCAGCCCGACAAAGATCAACAGTTGGAACATCTCGCGCGAGTTATCGCGGTCGAGGTATTCGAACGGCACTTTCGCTCGGTCCAAGTCGTCTTCCAAGCGAGCCGACGATTCGGAATCTAGCGACAAGTTGAAATAGAACTTTTTCTGCAGCTTGACCGGGTTGCCGTCTTCATCCTTTTCGACGACGGGACGGCCGTCTTTGATGACCGGCGGCGCTTCCGGTTCGACTTTGAACGTCCCATACACCCGGCCTGCACCGATGCGGACCGATTCGACGTTGTTGTCTTCAAGCAATTCGTTCTTGAAGAAGCTGTACTTGATGCGGGACCCGTTGTCCTCGGTTCTCCAAAACAGGATCGCGAAAGCCGCCAAGATCACCAACGCGATCAGCAGGCCGCTGTTTCGACGTGGTGGATCGCTTTTTGCTTCCGGTTCTTCGCGACGATTTTCCATAAGTGTTTTGTTTTAAGTGCGACGCGTTCGCTGGCGAACGCAGATTGAGAGTAGTGATTGTTTGGGTGAGCAACCTGGAGGTGTTCGTGGCAGGTTGCCAGAGCTTGGTCGAACGAAGCAAACCCAGTGCCGTTTTCTGTCCAGTGCCGTTTTCATCTCCGAAAACAGTTTGCCGCCTGGTTCCAGTTTATCGGCGTGTCAAAACATGGGTTGGGGTTCCGCCGTGGTTGGCGGTCCCTGGGGGCACATTCCGTCGTGATTGGGCCACCTTAGTGAGGATTGTATCAATTCCTCGGAAAAACCGAATCCGCCTCGACGCCACCAAATTGACTTAGCTTCGCCAAGCCGGTGGGACGCTACGGCCTGCCGATTCGGCATCGTCCAGGTGAGCCTCGACCTCGGACCTCCCCAGATGTCGGATTTCGCACACCTCGTCAAATGTGAAGCCTTCACTAAACAGCCGCCAAGTCCAATAGGCGTTCCGATGCGATTGGGGCTGCTCAGCGCTGCCGCCTAGCGAATTGCCCATCTGACCTACACTTGGCAATTCAACATCATCGGGCTCGTCATCCCAATCCTCTTCCTCCGCACCAGTCTCGTCTGTGTCGTCCTGGTCACTGTATCCATGGGACGGGGCCGGAACGTTGGACTCGGTGGGAACACTAATTTTTGCTGGGGCGATTTCCAAGTCGGACGGCGGATCAGATGCACCGTCACCGAGTTCTTCCAAGTGCAAACTCTCGCTCGACCGGATCACTTCCAAGATGTCGTACCCGTGTTGCTCCATCGTCGATGGACCGATCCCGGCGATTTCTTCGAGCTCGCTGCTCGTTGCAGGACGAATTTCGGCGAGCCGCTGCAACGTCGCGTTGCTCAAAACACGAAACGCAGGGATACCAAGCGCGGCAGAAGTTCGACGCCGCCATCGTTTCAGCGATTCGCTGACCGCTTGAGTCAGCTTTTGTTCGGGGCTGGTCAAATCATCCAAGGTCACTTTGATTCCGGTTGACTCGGAATCAGATGATGTCGCGTCCGCCGCGTCAATGCTGCTGTCGGAATCAAGTTCTTGTTCGTCTTGATCGCCAACATCGGCTGATTCGATATGCGCGGCTGCCGAGATCAGCGATTTGGCCAAGCTTTTATTTAATGACGCAACGAAGGCGGGCGGCAGCGGGGCACGCAAATGCATGACTTCGCGGCCAAGGTCACTGATTTCGACAGTCGGTCGCCGTTGATCGACTTCGCGTTGGACGGCCATCCCGTGATCGATCAAGGCATCGATGACACGGCACAGTTGGCTTTGTTTCATCGCCGACAACATGCCGTAGGTGCTGAGCCGATTGAGTTTCCACTGGGACATCTTTTTGTTCTGCGAGCCACACAACATCTGCGCGACCATCGTTTTTCCAAACCGGCCATGCATCCGTGTGCAACCGCTGAGCACCACACGGACGCCGCAAAGGATCGCTTTCGTTTGCGCATCGCTGACTTGAACGGGAGCGGTACCGACACCTCCCACGCAGCATCGATCGCACTTGCCACAGTTCTTGCTGTCGGGATCACCGAAGTAATCCAGGATCACACGTTGTCGACAACCGCCGCTGCGCGCGAAACCGATCACCGCGTCCAACTTGCCGTACTCGGCAGCCTTTCGACGGGCGAGTTCATCGAAGTCGATGTTGACGAGCTCAAACGGCACGTCGCGTTGGACAAAGTGAACGGCACGGCCACGAAACGGCGGGACATAGTCAAACCCGTTCAGCCGACCCAGCTCGCGCAGCGTTCGCATCAACTGTTCGCGACTGACATCGGCTTGCCGAAGCAATCGATCGGGGCGAATGAACACGTCTTCGTAGCGGCGTTTTTTGACGAAGTGTTCGATCGCTTTCATCACGCGGCGACGCAATTTCGCTTCACGCGGCAAGTAGTCGACCAGCGTCGGCGTATCGCTATCGATGCGCACCATCAATTGGTTCTGGCTGCTGTCGAGTCGCCGAAGCACGCCTGCTTTTGACAACAACGATTCGGACATCCCGATGGCTTCGGCACTATCGGCACCAACGGCATCGCGGACTTGATCGAGTGTCAGTTCGATCGGATCTTCGGGACGGGCCAACAAGTACTCGTAAACCTTTTGCACCGTTTCCTTGGACGGGTAACGGTTCTCGATGAAGTACTCTTGGGTGTAGCGGTCGTTGTAGGAGAACAGCAGTTTGCAGGAGCTTTCCAGGCCGTCACGTCCGGCGCGGCCAGCCTCCTGGTAATACGCCTCCAGCGTGCCCGGCATGTTGTAGTGGACGACGTAGCGGATGTCGGCTTTGTCGATGCCCATCCCGAACGCGTTGGTCGCCACGATCGCGGCCAAATCGCCAGCCATGAATTTCTCTTGGACGATCCGCCGCTGTTCGGGATCCATGCCGCCGTGATACACGCCGACGGGCCGACGGATTTTTTCAGGCAACCATTGCCCGACGGTTTCACATGCGCGGCGTGTGGCCGCGTACACGATCCCCGTTCCGGATTGAGTCCGGATAAAGTCGGTGAGCTGCTGATCCTTTTCGGCTTCGCCTTTGCTTTGCGTGACTTCGAGAAACAGATTCGTTCGCGCGAACCCTTTGACGAACACCTGTGGCTCGTTCAGTTCCAAGATCGCGCAGATGTCTTCGCGAACCGCTTCGGTCGCGGTTGCGGTCAGCGCGATCGTTTGAACGTTTTTCAGATAGCGTTTCCGCATCTGGCCCAAACGGGCATAGTCGGGCCGAAAGTCGTGCCCCCATTCACTGACGCAGTGTGCTTCGTCGATCGCCAGCAAGGTGACGTTGCAGTGTCCGAGCGTTTCGACAAACTGGCTGTTTCGCAATCGCTCGGGGGCGATGTAAACCAGTTTCAATTCGCCGCGTCGCATCGAATCCATGACGTCTTGTTGTTGACGCAGGTCCAATGTGGAATTGATCAGTTCGGCGGCGATCCCGTGCTGACGTAGCGTGTCGACTTGGTCCTTCATCAACGCGATCAGCGGCGAAACCACAATCGTCACGCCATCGCGAGCCAGCGACGGCAGCTGATAACACAGACTTTTTCCGCCGCCGGTAGGCATCACGCACATGACGTCGTGCCCGTCCGCGACCGCCTGGATCACCTCGGCTTGCCCTTTTCGGAAACTGCGCAGCCCGAACCGTTCGAGCAGCTTGGTGTTGTCCGTCGCGAGCGAATTCATTGACCGATCCATCCCGAATGTCGATTGAGTGCTGCGAAAGTATACGAAACGGGCGAAAAAACAAAGTCACCGTCTTTGCCGGTGATCTGCCGGGCATTGGGCATCAGCGAACACGCCATCAAGCATTGCGGCTGGCGCTGCCGCATGGTTTCGGCGGCGCAGCTCGTTTATACTTCACAGGTTGCGAATTGTCCCACCAGGTGGGCAGGTCGCGCGAATACCGCATCCCGGTGCCTTCCCTCCAGCGTTCTCCCCTTTTTGTATTGCCATGACCGTTTTGTTCCAACCATCGACCATTTGCTCCACGGTCCGCAGAAAGACTTTTGGCCTGTTGCTCTTGGCCGGCGTCATGGCATCCGGTGCCTCGGCTCAGACACCTGTTTTCACGGACGACTTTGAATCCGGAACCGACAAATGGGAATTTCTGGATCCCAAGACCTGGGACCACAATGCAAAGCACGGGTCGCACGCGATCGAAATCACCGCCCGGGAGAGCGACTACCAACCGCCGGTACGTAGCCCCCACCACGTGGCCTTGATCAAGGACCTGTCGCTGAAGAGCTTTGAGCTGACGTTTCGGGTCAAGAGCACCAAAGACACAGGAAACCACCGTGATTGTTGCGTCTTTTTCAACTACAAAGACGACCAGCATTTCTACTATGTCCACTTGGGTGCCAAGCCGGACCCCGCCAGCGGCCAAATCATGATCGTAAACGAGGCCCCGCGAGCCCCGCTGACCAAAAACGAAAAACGCACGCCATGGGACGACCAATGGCACCAAGTCAAACTGATTCGCGACGTCAACAGCGGCGAAATCAGCGTCTATTTCGACGACATGGACGAACCACATTTGACAGTCGTCGATAAAACCTTCACACAAGGCCGTGTCGGTCTCGGCTCGTTTGACGACCTCGACGCGTTTGATGACGTCTCGATCATCGAACGGTAACCACACCGCCAACCATTGAACCTCACCCTCGGTTTGCCCCAAGGAAACAAGTTTGCTTATGAGTGATTACGGCATGTTCAGCGATGACTATTACGTCAATATGAACCTGGCAACCGAACTGGATTTGCCACAGCAGCGCGAATCCGTCCTGCACTTTTTTGAACAAGTCCGCCGCCGTTTCCCCTCTATGGCCAACTTTTACTCGCGTGAAAAGAGCGAGTTCATTTTGGAAGAGGAAAAGGAACGCGGTGCGCACCAGTGGGTTTCCACCGAGCCACGCCGACTGAACAGCGGCGCGCTCAACCCCGAATCACTGGAAGCAGCGTTCGAGTTACACCGAACGATCCTAGAATTGGTCCCCTACGAACTTTCAATCACGCCGCTGGATTGTGAATCCCTGAGCGTGATGTTCGGTTTCGACTATGGGTATCGCGGGAACCACAACGAGATTCTGACCAAAGCGATCGGCGTCGCGCCGGCTTTTGAGCGGTTGGTCAATCAGCCCTACGGCAAAATGTTGTCCAACGAGCCGTCGATCCATTTCGCGCTGGACGAGGACTGCCGCACGCAGTGCCGGGTGAGCTTCGAGTCTCGCACCACGGCCTATCAAGTTCGCACCGGCGACTTCAGCGAAGATCAATTGAGCGTCTACATGACAGTCCGTCGCTTCGACAGCTTGGGACCGAACGAATCCTTCCACGAAGAATTCTCACGTCTAGCAGCGCTCGGCCGTGACCTGATCGACGAATTCCTCGTCGGCAGCGTGCTGCGGCCGCTGCAAGAAGCGATCTCGCTGCACTAACTACTTTGCACTCAGTTCTTTGACTGACTCAACGAGTGCAATTGCATTCTCCACGGGCGTCTCTTTTAGCACGCCGTGGCCGAGGTTGAAGATGTGACCGTCTAAATCCTTGACCGTGTCCAGCAATGCTGCGGCACGTTTGCGAATCAGCTCCGGCTCTCCCAACAACACTGCCGGGTCCAAGTTGCCTTGAACGCTCTTGTCGTGGCCGATTCGGTCCCACGCCTTGCGTAGCGAGATTCGCCAGTCGACACCGACGACGGTACGACGATCGCCCCGAAGCAGCGGGAGTAGCTCTGGGTTGCCGGTCGCGAAATTGATCACCGGGACGCCGGGGGCGATCCCGCTGATGATCTTGTCCATCCAGGGCAGCACGAATTCGGTGTATTCGCTAGGCGACAAACATCCCGCCCAGCTATCGAACAGCTGCACACATTGTGCGCCCGCCGCAATTTGGTGGTTCAGGTAAACGGTAACGGCTTCCGTCAATGTCGCCATCAACTCCGCCCACGCACCGCCGCTTGGTGAGCTCAGCGAGGCGTACATCAGCTTTTTGGTGTTCATGTAGACCTTGCTACCGCCGCCTTCAATCGCATAGCTGGCCAGCGTGAACGGTGAGCCCGAAAATCCGATCACCGGCAGATGCTCGGGCAGGTCTTTACGTGTTTGACGCACTGTCTCGTAAACAAAGCCCAGTGATTGAGGATCTTCCAAACGCTTCAAGCGGTCAATGTCAGCTTCTTCGCGAATCGGGTTGTGAATCACCGGGCCGTCGCCAGCGACAAACTCAAGGTCAAACCCGAGTGGCTCGAGCAACGGCAAGAGGTCCGAAAAGATGATGGCGGCATCGACGCCCAATCGATCGACCGCGGTGCACATCACTTCGCTGCAAAGCTTGGGGTTGTAACACAGTTCCAGGAAGCTTTGGTTGGCACGGACTTCGCGGTATTCGGCCATGTAGCGACCGGCCTGACGCATCAACCAAATTGGCGTGCGTTCGGTCGCTTCGCCACGACAAGCTTTCATAAACAAGCTGTCGACCGAAGGGTGTTGCTGCGAAGCGTCGACGTTTTCGATAGCCATGTCTTTGGATTCCTGAATCACAATATCCGATTGACGCCAGCGGCGTTTCTGCGCGATCAAACTGGCCGACTGACGCGCGGACTCGACCACGAGGTGTCCCATTTTGGGGTGTGACGGTTCCATGTCAGCCTGTAAATCACATTCGTTCAACATCTGAGTTGTCGTTGGGCCGATCGAGATGATCGCGGTCGATCGCAGGCCTTGGCGGAGCTGTTTTGAGACGCCCATCTGTTCGGCCATCCGCATCATGTTGACGATTTGATGAGCGCTGGTCAGCAACAGGATGTCGCGTTTGCCGTCGGCGAGTGCTTGGATGTTTTCACGCAGCGGGTCGGTTTGCTCGGGGAATTCCCAGCCATAGACACGCACCGGCGAAACGATTGCTCCGCGTGCTTCCAAACCGGCGATCAGTGATGCGTTGGAGATGCCGTACTCTTGCAGCCCGATGACTTGGTTGGCGATCTGCACCTTCTCGTGATCGATGTACTGCAGGATCTCTCGCCACGTGTTGGGTTCGCCAACGCGGTGGGTCGGCTGGATCCCCAGTTCACGCATTGCGGCGACCGGTTTGGGTCCGCGGCAGATGGTGGTGATGTCGGACAGCGCGTCGATGAAACGCTGGGTGTCGACGTGTTTCTCGATCGCCTTGACCAAGAACCGAAACCCGACGCCGGTCATGAACACGACGATCCCGATTTCGCCCGTGATCACGCGATACGCAAAGTCAATTGCCTCGCGATTCGGCTCGATGGGCACTTCACGCATCGAAGGGCTGACATGGGCCACACCGCCATACCGCTGGATCAGACGCTCCATCTCGGACGCGCGGCGGCTTTCGAGCGAAGCGACGTGAAGACCGGAAAAGTCAGCATCAACGGACATGGGCACTACGTGGGGAAGGTTCGAGGGTGGAAGGTGAGACACCGGAAATTGCCGCTAGAACGCATCGGCAAACTCTAGGTCGGCAAAACGGCTTGTCGTTGGGGCCGAATTCATCCAGAAGACCGGCTGACGGCATTGTAGAGGTTTGCCGCTAGGTTACGATTACCCTTCCGTTTTTGCCAATTGGCGTCGCTTTCTGAGGTTGTCCCTCGTGTTTTGCACGAGGGCAGATTCGAATCCGTGAAAGCTGGCAGGCCAGTCGGTCCCCCTTCGAGTCCGTGATTCAGCGTTTTCCGATGCCACGCAGCCCGCTTCGTTCGCCCCGACCATCGATCGACCTGTCAAAGCACTTGATGTTGATGCGTGGCTACTCGCAACACCCCGCCGCGGAGGAGACGCTTGCCGACATCCCCACGCAGCTGTGTAGCGAAGTCTTGTTTGGCAACGACGCACCGCTCGAATTGGAAATCGGCAGCGGCAAAGGGCTGTTCCTAAAAACGGCGTCCGAAACGACGC
Organism: Rhodopirellula sp. MGV; assembly: GCF_002251265.1. NCBI lineage: Bacteria > Pseudomonadati > Planctomycetota > Planctomycetia > Pirellulales > Pirellulaceae > Rhodopirellula > Rhodopirellula sp. MGV. Next base: position 100,550 of record NZ_NPDI01000073.1, read on the forward strand.
CCGAGCACAACTTTCTTGGGATCGAGATCGTTCACAAGTACGCGAAACACACTGCGGCACGCCTCTCCAAAGCACAACGCGAAAACGCTCGGATCATTTCCGGTGATGCCGGGCCGCTCGTCGCCGACCGTATCCCAGATGGGTCGCTGGAAGCAGTCCACGTGTACTTCCCCGATCCCTGGTGGAAGAAACGGCATCGCAAGCGCCGAGTCGTCAACGAATCGAGCGTGCAAAACTTCTTGCGAAAGCTTCGCCCGGGCGGACGCTTCCATTTTTGGACCGACGTGTTGGACTACTTCGAATCGACCGTCGAAATGATCGCGGCCGTCACACCTGAATTTGGCGTCCCGATTCCGGAACAGAAAAAACAGTCCACGCACGACTTGGATTACCGCACGCACTTCGAACGTCGCAGCCGTCAAAACCAAATCCCCGTGTATCGCGTGCGTTACGAAAAACGCGGTTAAGGTATCCGCCGCGAAGACAACGAGCGGTCTGCTATACTGTTGCGGCAGAACACGTTTTCTCTGGAGTCGACACATCGAAAATGCGGGATGAGCTTTCGATATTACTGGTCGAAGACGACGACGACACTCGCATCACATTGACGGATGTGTTGGAGATCGATGGGAACGAAGTCATCGTCGCCAGCTCGATCGCCGAAGCCATCGAATTGCTCGACGCCAGCATCGCAATCATCATCTTGGATCGAAAGCTTCCTGATGGTCCCGCCGAGCGGCACATTCCGCAACTACGTCTGAAAGCCCCCGATGCCGAAATCGTCATTGTGACTGGCTATGCAGACATGGACAGCACGATCTCGGCCTTCCGATCGGGTGCATCGGATTTTCTGCTCAAGCCGATCAATCCCGAAGCCCTGCGTCACACCGTTTTTCGCATCGTCCAAAAGAAGACGACGGAGCTGAAGCTTCGCAAAGAGCAACGGTTTGCCAATCGCGTCCTGACCACGGCAGAAGCGATCGTCTTGGTATTGGACCTCAAAGGCCACATCATTCGGTTCAATCCATACTTCGAAAAGATCAGCGGCTGGAAACTGGACGAGGTCCAGGGTAAAGACTGGTTCGCGACCTTTGTGCCAACGAGCACCTTGGAATCGATTCGTGATGTGTTCTTGTTGACCCAAACCAGCGGGTCGTCGACTGGCGTGATCAATGCGATCATCACTCGCGACGGAAGCGAGCGTCAAATTCGTTGGTGCAACACGACGCTCGAACGCGATTCCGGCGAAATCGAAGCGGTCTTGGCTGTCGGCGTTGACGTGACCGAGTTTGTCGACGCACAAGCCAAGGTCGCGCAAAGTGAACGCCTCGCCGCGATCGGCCAAACGATGGCTTCGCTCGCACACGAAAGCCGAAATGCTTTGCAACGAATTCAGTCCGGCCTAGAACTGCTCGAACTGGATATTGGTAATGATCCCGAATCAGCAAAGGACTTACTGACGGTCAAACGCGCCGCAGCGGATCTGAATTCGCTACTCGAAGAAATCCGCTCCTTCGCCGCACCGATCCAGCTCCATTTGGTGCAAGCGGACCTGCGTGACGTTTACCAACGCGCATGGCGAAATCTGGAATCCAATCGCCAGAATCGACAGTGCGAACTGGTCGAATTGGACCATCGTCACCAAATCAAAACGACGATCGATACGATGCGTCTGGAGCAGGTATTCCGCAACCTGTTTGAGAATTCGTTGGCAGCGAGCAGTGATCCCGCCACGATCAAAATCGAACTCGATCAGGCTGACCCTCAGCAAACACGCATCGTGGTGAGCGACAACGGGCCGGGACTTTCGAAGGACCAGTGCGAACAAATTTTCGAGCCGTTTTACACAACCAAATCCCGGGGCACCGGACTGGGTCTCGCAATCGTCAAACGCATCGTCGATGCACATCAAGGAACGATCAAGGTCCTTCACTGCGTCTCGGAGCTGGGCGGCATGTCTCTGCAAATCACACTGCCCAACCAAGTCCACAACAGCTGGACTTAACGCGTCGAAAATCTAGACGGCCAATCGCTGGCCCGGCGTATAGCGAACTTCCATCATTTCGATCTTTTGACGGGTCGCTTGCAGGACTTCGAACGCTGCGTCACCGATCGTGAAGTTCGCACCTGATTCGGGGATTTCACCAAGATGACTGAGCACATAGCCGGCGATCGTTTCGTAGTCGTCGCTCTCGGGAAGGTCCCAGTGTAATCGATCGTTTAGATCGTCGATCATCACACGACCGCTGACGACGACGGTGTGTTCGTCGATGACGTCAAAGCGTGTTTCTTCCTCTTCGTCAGATTCGTCAACGATTTCGCCAACGATTTCTTCCAATGCGTCTTCGATGGTGACCACGCCCGCGGTCTGCTGGAATTCGTCCAGCACAATCGCCATGTGGCTGCGACTGTGCAGGAATTCGCGCAACAGGAATTCCACGCTGCGGTCGACCGGAACCGTCCACGCGTGTCGCATCAGCGATTCGAGCGACTTTTTGGGGGCACGTCCGCCTGCAATTTCAGGAAGCAAATCTTTGACGTATAAGATCCCCACGATGTCATCCAGATTCTCACGGTAGACGGGCAATCGGGTTCGCCCGGATTCGATGACCGTGCTGAGGATCTCGTCCCAACTGTCACCAATCTCGACCGCGTCGATGTCGCCCCGAACGGTCATGATATGTCCGACATTCTCGTCGTTCAGTTCCATCACGTTCTGGATCATTTCCCGGACGCCGGGGCCAAAGATCCCGGCATTCGTTCCGGCCGCCGCAATGGTACGGATTTCATCTTCGATCAGCTCTTCGGAATCATCTTCATGCTCGTTTTTACCTGACAGGCGTGCGGTCAAAGCTTCGATGATTTCACCCGGTACTGAAAACGGATTCATCACCGACGAAAGCGCTCGCCAAAACGGCCAGGTGTGATAGAGCACCGGTGCAGACGCAAAGCGGGTCACCACTTCGGGCAACCATGAATGGACGAACATCATCGAAATGATCGCTAACAAAGTCCATGCGAGCAGCGAACCGATTTCCCAGGTCAAACCGATCGCTTCGGCGTCTTGTTGCGAGATAATCAGTGCCGCGGTCCCTGAGACCAAAAACAGCACCGTGCCGATCATTCGCAGGTATTCGCTACCTCGGATTACCGAGTCCTGGTGTTCGAGGACGGCACCGAATCGGTCACGATTTCGCTTGACGCGGCAGAACGCTTCGAGAGATCGTCCTGCAAAAGAGTCCAGAAGTTCCGCCCCCAGGCCACCGACGCTGCTGAGTAGAAAGCCGCTTGCCGAGATCAAGAAATAAGGCAACGGACTGTTCATGCCTGCGGCGCCTCGTCCAGCGCGATGCCCAATTCTGACAGGACTGCTTGCTCTGAATCACGCATCGCTTGACGGTCGTCGTCTTCGTGGTCGTCCATGCCGCCGATATGCAGCACGCCGTGGATCACATACAGCAACAATTCGGTTGCCGTGTCGGACCCGAATTCGATCGCGTTCTCGTGTGCGGTCTCGACGCTGACGACTAATTCGCCTTCTAGATGTGTGCCATCTTCGGCGTAGGGAAAGCTGATCACATCGGTCGGGTAATCGTGTCCGAGATGTTCGCGATTGATTTCGTGAATCGACGAATCATCGGTGATCATCACGCCCAATTGCCCGGATCGAAAGCCGCGATGTCGTGCGGCCGCGATCGCAGCTTCGGCGATTTGTTGGTTGGAAAGCCCGAGGGTCTCTTTCCAGGACTGGATGCAGTCTTCCCAGATCAGATCGACGCAAATCTTGGTGTCCGAATCGCTCATCGAACGATCAAGCGGGCTGCTGGCTGGGGTATTTGACACGAGCGTGATAAATGGCGGTAAGAGATTTAACCAAACTTTTTCGGACGAGGTTCAATTGGCGGAAAGTCAGTCCACATTCGTCGAACTGGCCGTCTGCCATTTTCTTTTGGGCGATTTTATCGACCAAGCTTTGGATACGCGCGGGGGTAGGATCGACCAGCGTCCGGCTGGCACTTTCCACCGCATCGGCCAACATCATCACAGCCGCTTCCAGCGTCTGTGGTTTGGGGCCGGGGTAGCGGAAGTCCTTGTCGCTGACTTCTTTTTCGTCTGGGTTTTCTTCGCTGCGTTTGGCAGCTTCATGGAAGAAATACTCGACCAGTGTGGTCCCGTGGTGCTGCAGGATCAAGTCGATCAACGGCTGCGGCAAATGGTGATTCCTCGCGAGGTCGGCACCATCTTTGACGTGGGCGATGATCACCAAAGTACTCATCGCTGGCTGCAACGAGTCGTGCTGATTCACGCCATTTTGGTTTTCGATGAAGTACTCCGGCTTGAACATCTTGCCGATGTCGTGGAAGTACGAACCGACTCGGACCAACAGCCCATTTGCGCCGATCGAGTCGGCGGCGGCTTCGGCGATCGATGCAACATTGATGCTGTGGTTGTAGGTGCCGGGGGCACGCTGGGCCAAACGACGCAACAGCGGGTGACTGGCATCGCTCAGCTTTAACAGACTGAGGTCCGTCTGCACGCCAAAGAACTTTTCGATGAACGGCAACACCGGTGTCAATGCTGCGGCAGAGACCAAGATAAACACGCCCGCTCTCACACTGTCCGTCGCCAGCATCGTCAGCACGTTGATGAACGTCATCTGACCGACGGGCGCAACCTTCGGTGCCGTGATCTGACTGACCGACATCGTTTCGCCGGTTACGATCCCGACCCCGACCATTGTCAACATTGTCACCGCGGCCGAGATCAGCCCGACAAACAACAGGTGACTTGTCGACCGAATTCGACCTGTCAACAGCGTCGCGCTTGTGGTCGCTGCGGCCAACATCACCAAGTGACGAAGGTCTTCGTTCAAAAAGAGCGTCACGCTGATACTTGCCGCGGCCATCAACAACAACGCCAAATCGCGACCGTAAACGATTGCCGCGATGATCGAAGCGACGACCAACGGTGCCAACTCACTGCGATAGCGATCATTCGCAGCCCAAAAACTCAGCCCGATGGTTGCGACGATCAACAACAGCATCTTCGACAGCTTGACACGATCCATCACCAACGAGCGATCGTCGACAAAGAAAATGTACGAGCCACAAAGCAAGTACAGCGCGGCGACCATGCCCGCATACGCCGCCAGCCTGGAGACGCGGTCGAGCATCCCACGATAAGTGGTCCATTGCAGGTGTTCCTGACGGAGCAGCTTCAATTGCTCTTGGTCGAGTGCTTCACCGGCAGAAGCGAGTTCGGACCGGCCGGCGTAATACTGTTTCATGACCGGGGCAACATTCGCCGCGACTTCGGCGCGAGCCTTATCACTCGCTTCGTTGTCATAAGCGAGTGTTTCGTACTCCGGCAAACGTGCTCCGATCCAGCGGCTAATCATTTTGGCCACTTGGCGGTACTTGTCTGTATCGCCATAGAGCAAACGGAACTCGTCTGCGAGCATCTTCTCGATGCGTTCACCCATCAAGGCGACCTGTACGTCTTCGACGCTGATCGTGACCGCGTCTGCGGGGTCGACGTTGTAGACGCGAATGAACTGTTGGTTGCCCTGTTCAGGATCATGCTTCAGCGATTGCAGAACGCCGTAGTCGAACTCGTCCTTGACGAGGTGCTTGAAAGCCGTCTGCAGCTTTTTCAATTCGGAGTCGTTCTTGAAAACTTCTTTTAAAGCGGCGAACTGGTCCTGTGCAGTTGGCCGACTGCCATCGACAGTTTCCGGGGTTAGCGGATCGTTCGCGATGAATTCTTCAAAAGCGACTTTCTCGTCATTGTTCATCTCGTCGATCGAAGGAGCTTCGAGGACGACGAACAAGCGGTTGTTCAGCCGCGCGCCGAGTTGCTGCAGGGGTGCAGGGTTATTCCGATAAAACACCGGCACACCGAGGATTTGCTGCAACCGTCGGGCGTGGGTTTCGATCTCGTTTTCGACTTCGAAATCGACTTTTGCGATCACGTCGCGTGTGGGAATCAAGCCACTGCGAAATGCGAACCTAGGTTCCCAGGTTCTGCAGATGATCAGCAATGCGGCAGCGGCAAATAAACCGATCGCAGCTCGGACGGCCCAATCGGCTTTGTCGCTATCGATCCACCATTGCACAAACCGAGGCTTGGGAATTCCCAACGACTCGATTCGCTCTTGACGGGTCCGCGTCTTGGATTGACCATTCATCACATCGGATCACAGCCCAGTGAAGGGACTAGCGATCCAGGGTTTCCTCGCCATTCGGGTTGGATTCAGCGACTACACGAACGCCGCCACGTCGCTGTCGCATCGGAACTGCAGTGTCATCGTCGTCATAAGCTTCGACGATTCGTTGGACCAAGGCATGCCGCACGATGTCTTCGCCCGACAACCTTACCACCCCAATTGCTTTGATTCGGCTTAACCGCCGCAACGCGTCGTGCAAGCCACTGGTCACGCCACGTGGCAAATCGAGCTGCGTGGCATCGCCGCTGACCACCATTTTGCTGCGTTCCCCCATTCGGGTCAGGAACATCTTCATTTGTGCGATGGTCGTGTTCTGCGCTTCGTCCAAAATGATAAAGGCATCGTTAAGCGTTCGCCCTCGCATGTAAGCCAAGGGGATCACCTCAATGATTTCCTGTTCCATTAACTCGCGTGCACGGTCGTAATCGACCATCTCTCCGAGTGCATCGAGCAACGGACGCAAATACGGGTTCAGCTTCGCCCGCAAGTCACCCGGCAAAAATCCCAGGCTTTCGCCCGCTTCGACAGCCGGGCGAACCAGGACGATCTTGCGAATCTGACCGGCTTTGAGTGCCTCGACAGCAGTTGCAACCGCGAGGAACGTTTTTCCACAACCCGCTGGGCCTGTTGCGAACGTCAAATCGTGCTCACGGATGGCGTCGACGTAACGTGCTTGCCCGGCGGTGCGAGGCCGGATTCGACGCCCCGCGTGACGAATCTGAATGTCTTCGCCGCTAGCAGCTGCCTTGGCCGGCTTTTGTCCGTCACGAGGCGTTGCGCCTTCTTCCACCGCGGCGGTTTCAACGTCCTCGCCACCGATGGCACCTTGCTTTTGGATTTTGTGCCGCAGCTTTTCAAGCGCGCGCAGCGCACCGTTGACGTTCTCGCCCTCGCCAGCGATTCGCACGCGTCCATTTCGATGCGTGATCGTGACATCGAACAACTGCCGCAGAATTCGTAAATGCTGGTCACGCGGTCCGAAAAGCTGCAGTAGCTCGTCGGGTGCGCTGACCGTCAATGTGGCTTCAGTCATTCAAAAGGGGCCGACTGCGGGCCGTCATCTCCTAAAACGTTGGTGGACGTCTTCGTGATTGATTTCAGTTCGTGGTACTCTCATCTGGCAGAAATCCGCCGGAGGATGCGTTTATCGTATCGCTCTCGACTTCGATCCACACGCGATTATTACCCACCAACTCCGGACACGAAGCAGAAAAATGCTGGGATACTGGACGCGATCAGCGAATCGGTAACATCCCATACCCCCCCTAATCCGGGAAGCAGGCTGCCACTGTCCTTCACGCCACAGTCACGCTTGAACAGTGATTCCGCTAAATCGCCGATCATTCCGGAGATTGCCAAGGACGGGCCCAGGACCAAAGCCCCCCAAAGTGGCTGCCCCAGAAAACCGGCCAAACCAGATTTGACGGCTTGCCCGGAAACAGCACCTGGCGCGGACACGTTGCTTGCGCCAATCGCCTCGAACAAGACAATTAGGCAAACATAGGCGACAAGTGTCGATGCGATGATCCCACCAATCGATCCTTCAATTGTCTTTCCTGGCGATAGACGAGGAATCAATTTGTGACGACCGAGCATACGCCCGGAGAAGTACGCCCCCATATCAGCGACTTTTGTCACTAAGACGGTCGTGATCAATGCCGCTAGCCCAAATCGCCCGGGCAACCCAGGGCCATCCAAACTGCGCACAGCCACCAGTATCGCCATCGGCAATCCGACATACATCGATACGAAAACAGCCGAGCAGGTTCGCCGGATGGCTCGTCCAAGTTCGACTTCCTGGTGAAGGCCATATTCACGCATCTCGGCCATCAGCATGACAAAGGTTGCAACAGTAGCTGCCAAGACAATCCAGCCGAGTCGCCCGACAGGACAATCCGATGGATACGTTTCGCCGGCGATCAACCACAGATATGGCACCGCAGACGAAAGCGAAACCATCGTCGCTCCCATCACTGCCGTCTTCGGACGAATGGGATGCCCACCGCGTTTCAGCATCGACGACATCTCCCATGCGGTACCGATCGCGAAAAACGCGAGCAGCGGCATCAGCCACAGCCCGGCCGCACCGTCGACCGCCTGAAAGCTATCCAGGCAAAGCAAAATGACCGTCAGTGTGATGAGGATCGTGCTCGAAAAAATACGATCACGCAGCATTAATTCAGTTACCTCGTTGCGCCAGCTTTGGCACAGCGTGCGGTTTTGTTTTGGAAGGATCGCTTGCGATCTCTATTGGCCAACCGAAAGGCCTCCGAATCGCCGATCACGATTCTGGAAACTCTCCATGGCACGTTCAAATTCGATTCTCGAAAACTCGGGCCAACAGGTCTCCGTAACCCAAAGCTCGGCATAACTCAATTGCCACAACAAGAAGTTGCTCACCCGCAGTTCTCCGCCAGTGCGAATCATCAAATCTACATCAGGTAGACGGCTTGTGTACAACCGATCGTTAATTGACTGTTCGGAAATCTGATCGATCGAAAGCTTGCCTGCTTGGACATCTTCGCACAGCAACTTCGCCGCCCGAGTCAGTTCATCGCGACCACCATAGTCGATCGCGAGTACCAACTTGGTGCCCGTATTGTCAGCGGAAACACGGATCGTTTCATCGATTTCGGCAATTACCTTTTCTGGCAGCCGATCACGGCGTCCAATCACTTGCAGACGCAGATTCTGCTTCATGATCAACGGCCGTTCTTCGACCAGGTACTGCTGCAGAAGTTCCATCAGGAAGTCGAGTTCTTCCTGTGGCCGCTTCCAGTTCTCGCTCGACAGGCAGTACAGCGTAAGCGCCCCGATTCCAAGCTCGGTACACGTTTCGCTGACCATCCGCACGGTATCAACGCCCCGGCGGTGCCCTTCGATCCGCGGCATGCCACGGGCCTGAGCCCAGCGGCCGTTACCATCCATGATGATCGCGATATGTTCCGGCAGGGGGCCGCGTTTATCGGCGGCTTCACCTGCGAGATCGCTTGATTGATCCTTGGCGTTCATTTCGTGATCGCGCGTTGAAGCGTCTAGGCTCCGATCGGCTGCAGGTTCAACTTGTCTGCTTGCGACGTGAAGATAGTTTGCGATCGATCTGGCCCGACAGACAACACACCGACCGGGATACCAACCAATTCTTCGACACGACGCACATAGGCAATTGCGCCGGCGGGGAAGTCTTCTTCGCGGCGAACTTCATCAACCGGTTGCTTCCAGCCCTCGATGGTTTCATAGATCGGCTTGCATCGACGCAATTGATCGGCGTGGCTGGGGAAACGAGTAATTCGCTCGCCATCGAGTTCGTATGCGACACAAATTTTGAGCTCATCCAGATGGGCAAGAACGTCCATCATCATCAGCGCCAATCGCGTCACGCCACTCAATCGAGCTGTGTACCGTACGGCAACTGCGTCGAACCAACCACAACGGCGTGGGCGCCCAGTGGTGGTGCCAAACTCGTTGCCGAGGGTACGGATTCGGTCGCCGGTTTCGTCTTCGAGTTCGGTGACGAAAGGGCCACCGCCGACGCGAGTACTGTAGGCCTTGCAGACTCCCAATACGGTGTTGATCCAACGTGGAGGCACACCGGCACCAGCACACACGCCAACTCCGCTGCTATTACTGCTGGTCACAAACGGATAGGTACCGTGATCGATATCCAGCAACGCCCCTTGGGCACCTTCGAACAAGATGCGTTTGTCAGCTTCGCAGGCATCCAAAACATAGTCAGTGGTATCGCTGACCATTGGGCCCAAGCGATCCGCCCATACGGCAGCTTTGGCGATCACCGTTTCCGGCGCGATCGATGCGAGTTCTTCTTCCGATGCACCGAGGCTGCGCAAGATGGCTTGCTTTTGCTCGGCAACGACGCGTAGACGTTCGTCACGGGTCGGTTGAATCAGGTCGGTCATGCGGATCGCATGAGTCCGGCCGACTTTGTCGCGGTAGCAGGGTCCAATGCCGCGATTGGTCGTACCGATCGATTCACCACGAACGGCGGTGGCGTTGATTTGACGATCCTCGGCGATATGCCAAGGCATCACCAAGTGCGCGCGCTCGCTGATTCGCATGTTCTGGGCGCAATCGATGCCGCGTTTCGCGAGGCCATCGATTTCGGTGATGATGGTCTCGGGATTGATCACCACGCCAGGCGTGATCAAGTTCTCGACACCGGTATGCAAAATACCGCTAGGAATGTGATGCAGCTTGTAGACTTCGTCGCCGACCACGACCGTGTGGCCCGCATTGGCACCACCTTGGTAACGAACAACGAGATCAAACTGAGGAGCGAGCAAATCGACCAACTTGCCTTTTGCTTCGTCACCCCACTGCAGACCGATTACGCAGGTTCCCGACACCGATTCACTCCGGAGGCAATTGTATCGGCCGGCTCTGAATCAATTCGCCGGCGCAGAATCCAAAAGCGTAAACTTCAAAGGTCGCGGTGACAACGGGAGCGGATGAAAGAGCGGCCAGACATTTCGGCTTCCCGACAATTTCATCGCAGACTGGGGAATTCTGGAACGAAAACCCCGTTCCGACCGACGAGTCCCCTGTCTATACTCGCCCCGTCGCGAGGCCCCAAGTTGGGGTCGATTCCGGTGCAAGCCTCGTGAATGCCTTTTTCGCCTCCTTAAAACAGAGATAATGTCGGACTACAGCCTGACCCACCTAAAGCAGCTTGAAGCAGAAAGCATTCATATTTTCCGAGAAGTTGCCGCAGAATTCAAAAACCCCGTGATGCTCTACAGCATCGGGAAGGACTCGTCCGTCCTGCTGCACCTCGCACTCAAGGCCTTCGCCCCGGCGAAACCGCCGTTTCCACTGCTGCACGTCGACACCACCTGGAAATTCAAAGAGATGTACGACTTTCGCGACAACTACGTCGCGAAAGAACTCGGCCTGGAATTGCTGGTCCACATCAACGAAGACGGTCTCAAACACGGCATCAAACCGTGGGAAGACAGCGAGCGTCACACCGAACTGATGAAAACCGACGCCCTCAAAGCTGCGTTGGACAAGTACAAATTCGACGCCGCCTTCGGTGGTGCACGCCGCGACGAAGAAAAGAGCCGAGCGAAAGAACGCGTCTTTAGCTTCCGCGACAAGTCGCACCGTTGGGATCCCAAAAACCAACGGCCAGAACTGTGGAACCTCTACAACGCTCGCGTCAACAAGGGCGAGTCGATTCGCGTGTTCCCAATGAGCAACTGGACCGAGTTGGACGTCTGGCAATACATCCACCTGGAAAAGATTCCGATCGTCCCGCTGTACCTGTCCGAAAAACGCAAAGTCGTTAAACGCGATGGCATCCTGCTGATGCGAAATGACGACCGTATGCCGCTACTGGACGGCGAAGTCGAAGAAGAAAAAATGGTTCGTTTCCGAACCCTCGGGTGCTACCCACTAAGCGGTGCCGTCGAATCGGAAGCGACAGACTTGGTCGACGTGATTCAAGAAATGTTGTTGGCAACCACCTCCGAACGCCAAGGTCGAATCATCGACCAAGACGAAGGCGGTGCGGGAATGGAAGAGAAGAAACGCCGCGGTTACTTCTAGTCACTTCCATCTGATCCGGACAATCCTCGAAGCGCCGTTTGCCGCAATTCGGCGCAACGCAATCGGCTCGGCCCACTCGGCCTTGCCACGTCAATCCAACTCATTTTTATCTTCCCATGTCGCACCAATCTGACCTGATCGCAACCGATATCAACGCGTATCTGAAGCAGCACGAAAACAAACAATTGCTGCGTTTCATTACCTGTGGCAGCGTTGACGATGGAAAGTCGACGCTGATCGGACGCCTGCTGTACGACAGCAAGATGATCTACGAAGATCAGCTGGCTCAGATCGAAGCGGACTCGAAAATCGTTGGGACCACCGGCGGAAAGTTTGACCCGGCACTTCTGACCGACGGTCTGAAAGCGGAACGCGAGCAGGGCATCACGATCGATGTCGCATACCGGTACTTCAGCACCGCAAAACGCAAGTTCATCATTGCGGACACGCCCGGTCACGAGCAGTACACTCGCAACATGGCAACCGGCGCGTCGTCCGCCGACCTTGCGATCTTGATGATCGACGCTCGCCACGGCGTTCTGACACAAACCAAACGGCACTCGTTTATTGTGTCGTTGCTGGGGATTCGTCACATCGTCGTGGCCATCAACAAGATGGACTTGATCGATTACGACGAACAAAAGTTCGAAGCGATCTGCGACGACTATCGCAATTTTGTGACCCGCCTGGACTTGCCCGATTTGCACTTCATCCCGATCAGTGCACTCGACGGCGACAACGTGGTTGAACGCAGCGAGAAAATGCCGTGGTACACCGGTTCGACACTGATGAACTTCTTGGAAACGGTCTACATCGGTAGCGATCGCAACCTGCAAGACTTCCGGATGCCGGTCCAATTCGTCAACCGCCCCCACTTGGACTTCCGCGGTTTCTGCGGAACGATTTCGTCCGGAATCGTTCGCAAGGGCGACGAAATCATGGTGCTGCCCAGCAAGCAAACGTCCAAGGTAAAATCAATCGTCACCTATGACGGTGAACTTGACGAAGCATTTGCCCCACTTGCGATCACGCTGACTCTGGAAGACGAAATCGACGCGTCACGCGGCGACATGATCGTTCGTCCCGGCAACGTACCTAAGTCTCGTGATTCCATCGAAGCCATGCTGGTTTGGATGAACGAGGAATCGATGGTTCCGGGCAAGACCTATCTGTTCAAACACACGACGCAAACGATTCCCGGCACGATCGACACATTGAACTATCGTGTCGACGTTAACACGCTGCACCGCGATCCCGCGCCGGAGTTGGCACTCAACGAAATCGGACGCGTCGGCATCACCCTGTCGGCACCAGTGCACTTCGATGCCTACCGCCGCAACCGTTCGACGGGTGCATTCATCGTGATCGACCGGATTACCAACGCCACCGTCGCCGCAGGAATGATCCTCGACAAAGCAGGCGACGGTAAATCCAAATCGGTTTGGGACGAAGACACTTCGGCAACCAGCGGCGAAGACGTCGATATTTCGGCCGTCACCGATGATGAACGGGCCGCACGATTTGGCCAAAAACCCGCGACTGTCCTACTGACCGGTTTGACTGGGTCGGGCAAAACTTCGATTGGACAAGCGGTCGAACGAAAGCTGTTTGACTCCGGTCGCGCGGTGTCATTGATCGATGGCGAATATCTTCGTAAAGGACTCTCACGCGACCTTGGCTTTAGCGCCGAAGACCGCAGCGAAAACCTGCGTCGAAGTGCTTACCTGGCACATGCACTGAATGATGCCGGTATGATCTGCATCGGCAGCTTCGTGGCACCTAGCGAAGACGTCCGCAACCGAGTTGCCAAAGTGATTGGCGAAGATCAATTCTTCGTGGTCCACGTTGCCACACCAATCGAAGTCTGCCGCGAACGAGACAGCAAGGGACAGTACGCCAAAGCAGACGCAGGCGACCTGCTGAATTTTCCCGGTGTCACGGCGGACTACGAAGCTCCTGCATCACCAGATTTGGTTGTCGATACATCGAAAGATTCGATCGACGAATGTGCGAACCAGGTCATCGAATTGCTCCGCGGCAAATCGATTATCAAATAGGGGCCGCCTTCTCAAGGAGCCGACACGAACGCTCGTTCGACGGGCGTTTCAGATGGCTTTTTCAAGGTGAAGACCAACCATCGTCCCTGTTTCTGATGAGGCAGGTTGTAGTTGGTCGCCGCCTGGAAAGTGAAGCTTAGCAGTCGTGGATATGAAGCGGCATACGCCAGCAGCGCGCCGCTGTCTTCGTTGGCTTCAACCCATTGCCGATCAAGCAAGACTTCGGTCATCGCATTCGGATTCGGCGGAGGCAGCTCACTCGAATCAGCCAGTCGATCAGCATCCACCTTAGCACCATCGGTCTCATTCACATGGACGACAAGGTAGCCGTCGTCACTGCGGAAGCGCAAACTGGGAGTTTTGCCGTACCATGGCTGGCCGTCGAGATTCGAGCGTAACTTGGCCCACTTCTCATTTGCCGATTGAAGTTGCTCGTGGACGCGGCTCTCCATCTCTTTGATCAACTCCGTCCGAGCATTGGCGATACAGATCTGTTGCACTTGGTGTTTCGTTTCTGCCATTCGTCGGCTCGCGACTCGATGGACGAGGCGACCTCGCAAACCAGGCATGCTGCTCGAAATCCTTCGGTCAGACTCAACCGGCGTCACCGTCCCGGTCGGTTCCCCTGGGGTAAAACCGCTCTCGTGATCGAACGTCGCGACCATTCCTAAATCGAACGCCATCTTGCTGCGTGAATGGATCGTGGCCGGGCCTTTGTTCCCCTGGGTATGAGCCACGAAGTGCCCTTGAAACCGAATCTGCAGCTTTGCATTTTCATCAGATGGAACAAAGTTGATCAGAATGGTTCCGTTCACATCAGCCGAACCTCGGTTGCGGACTCCCAAAATACAGCAATCGACATCAGTTTCCGTCTGCAACTCGGATTGTGGCGAGAAGACCTCATCCGAGACGCGGACGACGATCGGCGCGTCCAAACCTTCGAGCCGCTGAGGCGAATCGGACCAAGCTGGTGTAGATGCAATCAAAAGGCCGCAAAAGGCTGCTGTGCAGGCCAGCGTCTGTGTGACTGAAAAACGTTGTCGCGACTTGGGGGAAACCGCGAATTTGTATTGGAATAGCGGGAACATCGAAGCTGACCTGCAACCGGGTGACGAGGGCAAGACTCAGAACAGTTCCGCTGGAGTGCAAACCGTATGCCGATTCGATTTGAACGACATCCCGACTCATTTCGTCATTGCGAAAGTGCAGTGTATCGCTAGGAAAGCATCTGATCGCGCAGTTGCCGTCTTTCCTCGAACGAACGCCAACGACGAAAGGCTTTCCAAAACTGCGTCACCGAAGCAAATAGAAATAGGACCGCGATTCCAAGTGACCAACTAAGCAACGATTGCTCGTCCAACGTCACGCTGCCAATCTCCGCGCCAGACAAAAACGTATCCGTCGGAACGAATTGAAAGTTTTGATTCAGGACGACTACCCCCGGGATCGCCACAAGACCGCAGACGACCAACGCCAGAACGCCAAAACAAAGTGCTACAACAATCCCAAGTCTCGACGATGTCGTCGGTTGTGATTTTGGTGCCGCGTAAGGATTTTGCATTGCCGGTCGCTTAGCGTTTGTCATGACCCAAACGGTGAATCGTGTTTTCAATCGTCCCCATCACTTGCCGGCCATCCTCACCCAACAGCTTGTAGGAAATTTGCATCGTCCAAGTCGGTTGGATTTTCGGCAAGACTAGCTTCACCGTTTTGCCGTCCTCCGAAACGTCAACCGATTGCACAGCCAAGAGTTGTTCGTTGTATCGCGGGCTGCCGTAGTTCTTTGTCCGTTTCAAGTCCCAAGTCTCGACCAAGTAGTTCGCTGCTTGTGAGGCGGATACAGGTTCAAGTGGTTCCGAAAATGTGATGACCATCCCTTCGCCGGTAGCGTTTAGGGCAACGGGCAAATGCGAGGGTTCTCCGGTTGCACGAATCCGGTACAGGCCTCCGGGACTTTCTTCTTGATCGCTTCCCCATGCCTGCATTCCACAAGCGTACATTTGACCGTCCTGCGGACTAAATCTTGCTCGCATGATTCCAGTTGGAAATCTCGGTAGCGGAAGCTCGCACATACCGCCTTGCCACATGTCATCAATTTGTTCGTGTGGGACGATAAATACTTTTCCATAGCCGTAGCTAAGATTTAGCAAGCTGCCTTTCAGCGGGCCCCACGCATCGCCTTCGACCCAAACGAGTTCTGATGGCGATCGATCGAACGGTTTGTTCGGCCAACAGAGTGGCTGTTCCATCGCATCATCACTGGAGTCTTGTGGCGCATCATAAGAATACATGTTGCCATAGAACCCGCCTTCGACAACACGGTTAATCCGGTTCATGGGGTTCCAGTGGCCTTCCTGGTCGGTCACAAAGAAGCTGCCATCAGGATTAAGACAAACACCATTTGCCGCCCGAAATCCGTTCGCCAAAATCGTTGTTTGCTCGCCATCGGCGCTGACTTTTAATAGCGTCCCATGATGCGGCACCAATGAATCCCGTGCGTGACGGGCACTCTTCGCGTAATACAGATTGCCCGCATTGTCGGCCTGCAACCCCATTGCGAATTCATGAAAGTGATCGGTGACCTGATGGTCGTTGTTAAAGCATTCGTAGAAGTCAGCCTCACCGTCACCATTTAGATCGTTGAGGACAACAATCTGATCGCGACAAGCGACATGCACGCGGCCGTTGACAATTTTGATGCCCAAGGGATGAAACAGCCCCGACGCAATGCGTTTCCAAGTTAGCGTACCCGATGGATCGCTGATCCCATCGACACGCCAGACGTCGCCGTCGCAACAACAGGCCACCAGTGCGTTGCCTTCGGGATAGAAATCAAGTCCTGACATTCGCAGCCGACTCTTCCACGGATTGTCGATCGGGCGAGTCAACGTATCGACCGAAAAGGCGCCGGATTCAGCGCCGCGCGAGATTTGCGTCTGCAGTTCATGCCACTGCTGCGGTCCACCTTTCGTGAATACGTTCAAGTCTTCTGTCTCTGTCCATGGCATCGCGGCAAGCGATTGAACATTCAACTCACTCGAAAGTCTTATTTGAAAATTGACTGGTGTTTGCTCTGCAGCAATCGCAACGACCGAGTATCCGCCTTGCTGACGAATTTCAAATCCACCACTGGCACTTGCGACGACCTGACCTGAGGGCGCCAGACGCAATTTCAAATCATTCGACGACTTGCCGATATTCAATGTCCGTGTCCACACGCCGCCTTGTTCAACCGATGTAAACGAATGAGATTCCAAAACATCAGCATTGCCCACCGAATAGGACACGATCACTCGCTCAGCATTTTTATACAGGCCTCGATAACGTGCCCAGTGTCGTGGCAACGGACCATACGCGCGCCCGTCCTTTCCGCGCAAGCGAGGATCGTCAAAGGATCCTGTTTTGGGATCGGCCCACCCGGGCCCCGAGACAGAACCGAATGCCAATTGACCGACCGTGCGCGGCGTCAAATTATGATTGCCGTTGAACAGAATTCCGTGCCAGTCGATATAGCCCTGACCTGACCAAGCGCCGGCAACTCGCATCGTGTCGTGGTCGAACGCAACCCAGCGTGATCCTGCGGCGACACCGCCCTGGCCAGAGTCCAAGCGAATCCCGATGCCTTTGTATGCGAAATTGACGTCGTCAGGCCAAACTTCAGCAGGCGGGCGTCCCTCTTCACGTGCCTGTCGTCGTTCTTCATCGGTTATACCGAGACGCGGTTTGGTATCGGGTCCGGTGATCTCGTAAGTGCTGATCAAAAACGGCCCATAGTCCATCTCGAGCCACGGCTCGTACCGCACCGCGGCCGGTCCACGCAGGTCTCCTTTTGGCAGTGACGCCAGATAAGTCTCTGTAACCGGGACGTACTGATCCGCGTTTTGCTTTTTCAAGTACGCTTCGCGGATGTAGTGAATGACGTCGTATTTTTGCTGCGGGACAAGTTGCCGTTGAGGCAACATCATCTTAAAGCCATGCGTGACGGTCTTGTAAATTGAATACGGATCGCTCCCGTTTTTGAACTTGCCGAGAGCGAACCGCAGGGCATTGGGGAGTGACCCAGCTTCCTTTTCCGTACCGTGACAATTGATGCATAGCGAGTTGTAAATACGTTGCCCGTTTGCAAACGAGCGTTCGCCAAGCGACGCGATCATCCCCGCATGGTCGAGATTCGCTTCGTAGGCCGGCAGAGGCGGGGCGGCAATCGAGCCTGGATCTGGTACCAGTGATGCTGCCTTTTCAGGTCCCGCTTGCCCCAACGCGACCACAAACGCGACCAGGTCAAACACATCCGTTTCGTCGCCTAATTGATTGATCAAACCAGTCGGCATGACAGACTTGGCTGGCTTTCGAGCTTCGATGTTGGCGAGTGAGATTGACCGAGGTGCCTCTTCACCTGGCACGGCAAGTTGAACCGTCGTCGCAGATTGCTGGCGGACCAATCCGGTGACGACGACTCCGTCATCAAGTAAGAAGGTCTCAGCAACATAGGGCGCTAAGACCATTTGATTTGGTCGAAGAATCGAATCCAGAACGTGTCGGAACGTTGCTCGCTCGCCGAGTTCCGCCAAATCCGGACCGAGCAGTTTTTGCCCTTCGCCGATGCTGTGACACTGCACACAGCCTAGACCTGACGAATAAAACAGCACCCCGCCACGCTCGACGTCACCCAAGACACGTGACCGCTGAGCTAACTCAGATGCCGATCGTCTGACCAAGTCGTCATGCAACCGCGACTGGGCGTGAAGACGGACGCCCTGGCCCACAACGGCCAAGCAAACCAACAATACTCGAATCATTCTGTACGTCCCAGGTGAGCGTTTCAGAGGCGGGGCGATCTCGAAGCGATAGCACTCGATTCTCGTTCACGCCCACTATAAGGCACTCTTGCCCGGGACACACGTTTTTCGGCTTGGCTGGTCTGCCCCAGCCCAATATTGTCGTTCTGTCTTCCCAATCGCCCCATCAGAGGAGATTCTCAGCAGCCTATTGATTGTTGGCACCAGGCGCCGCAGGGATGTCATCTTGGTCAGTCACTTCGATTTCTGGGACATTGCCCGGACCAATCATTTCGCTCTCTGGTAACGCGGCAACAACCATTGCTTGTTCAAGCGGGTCCAAGCCGAGTGAAAGCTGCAATTCTCCAAGAGCAAGAAACCAGTCCTGCTGTGCTTCGACCAATTTAATCTCGGTCTCGTTGGTCTTTGTTTCGAGCAGATTTAAATAGATCAAATCGATATAACCCTGTTCGAAACCGATGCGATAACGGGCCAAGGTATCGAGTGCCGCGAGAAAAGCTTCTTCACGCTCATCAACAACCTGTTCGGCTAACGACAAACGGTTGTTTGCGACGGCGATTTCGGTCGCGATTTTGTCACGCGTCAAACGCAGTTTTTCAGTCAACTGCCGCATCTTGGCCGACGTCGATTGAATCTTACCGCGAGCTTTACGACGCTGAATCGGCACCTCGCTTTGGATTCCGATCACCAATTCGAATTCGCCTTTATCGTCTTTACTGGACGCCGGCGGACCCACATCTTGGCTAGCCTGTGATACGAAATCCAACGTCGGCAGCATATCGTTACAAGCAAGTTGTCGATCCCAATTGACTTGCTGTAGCTGATACCTCAGCACCAACGGCTCGGGCCGCCGCGTGAGTGCTGCCGCTAACTCCTGTTGCAAATCCAATTGCAAGTTGGATTCAATTGAGGGGAATCGTTTGGGCAGCCATTCATCTTTCGGAACCATCGGCTCCCCTGCGTCATCACGAAGGTACAGCCCAAGCTTGATCGACGACGAGCGAAATTTTTGCTCGCTCTTCAGTAATTCGGCCTTTCGCTCGGCGATCAATTGACGGTTGAAAATCAAGTCAACCCGCTTGAACTTGCCAGCCTCAACACCCACTTGGATTTGCTGAGACCTAACCTCGGCCAGACTCAGTAGCTCTCGCTGTGCTTGCAGAATCGCGCCCGACGCGACCCACTGCCAATAGGCCTGATTAGCGTCACCGGAGGACTTCAAAATTTGCTGAAGCAACTGCGGACCGGCCGCTTGCTGGGCCAACGAGGCTTGAAACACTGCGACACGTTGAGCATCGAGCGCACGGCCGCGCAGCAACGGTTGCACCCAACTAATTTTCCCTTCGCCGCCTTCATGAGTGGCCCGCTCGCCATACCAGGGCTGAAAATAACCGCGGCCAATGCGGTAACCGGTGGAGAGGTAACCGCCCCACCACAGCTGTCGTGCGACGCCAAGGCTGTTGCGATAGTTTTGGTAGAAACCGGTAGGCTCGGAGAGCGACTCGGCCTGAAACTTGGTGTCATACGCACCATAGGCCGACACTCGCTCGCCAGTCGCAACGGACGCGATTTCGCGTGCCTGTTGAATTTCTGGATACGAGCGGTAAAGGCTGGCGACAACGTCCGCCAACTGTAGTTGCTCGTCCGCAACCTCTGCCATCGATTCCGTCCCACCGATGGCAATCGAATCGTCAGCCTGAATCACCTGATCGTCAAATGCCGAGGCTTGGACGATCGCCGACGATGAATCCTCGTTGGACTCCGGATATGCGACGGCGTTGGGGTTTGCCACGAACGCATCAGATTCGACCATCGACAAGAATGCGGCAAACGACTCGCTATCGTTGTGAGTCGGATCGTCAGCCTTCACCACCGAGCTAGCCAGTGGAGCGATCGATAGCGATGCCACTGCCAACGCCAAGCGGAGTCGCGTTAAGCTTTTGGAAGCTTGACTTTGGGGGCCTTTTCGTCTTTCGGCTCTTTGTCCGAAACGATCGGCGGGAATCCGTTTAGTTGACGCCATACTTCATAACCAAGTGGAACTCGACGCAGCAATACCCATCCAGTTGCGCGTACACCTTGACGAAGATATCGGCTATCCGGCCATCCATTCTCCCGCTCGAAATGATTATCGGGTACGACGATTACACGGAAACTTCCGTTGCCATCATCAGTGGGGAAAACTCGGTTGACTTTACCGCCAAAGGACCCCACCGCCACCGAGGGCCAACCGACAAACTGTACTGCTGGCCAGCCTTCAAACTGCATTCGGACCCGGTCGCCTTCTTTGATCAACGGCATATCGTTGCCATTAACTTTCATTTCGACCGCGAGTTGATCAGCGATGGGAACGATCACAAACAATCGCTCGCCCTCTTTAATCGTGTCGCTGCCTGCTCGCCCGTACCACTGCTGGATGTAGCCTGATCGGGGCGCTCGAATTTCCAAACGGTCCAATTCAGAACGTTTGTTTCGGACGTCCAAAATCTCTTTCTCGATCGTGTTCAATTTACTGATCGCATCAAAAACCTTGTTCGCGGCCTCTTGGTTCTTGATCGAGATTTCCTGCTTCTTGGCTTCGATCTCTTCCTCTTTTGAAGCCAGCGTCGCATAGACCTCCTGCACTTTGTTTTCAGACTGCAACACCTTGGCGCGTTGCGCCGCGACGGCCTGCCGCTTTGAGATCAATTCTTCTTGCGAAATCAGCCCCTGCGGAAAGACACGTTCGGCAACCTGCAATTGGTTTTCTTTATTTGCGAGATCAGCCTGCATTGCCGACACTTCGTTTTTGGACTGCTCCCATTTCTGTTGTGCGGCCTCGAGTTCGCGTTCCAACGAATTCTTTAAGCTCGCACCGCTTGACTGCTGCAAGGTTTCGTTTTGCCGCGCGACTTCTAAACTGGCCTTCATCGCGGCTTCTTTCGATTCAAGCGCGATGATCTGGTTGTCAAGTTGTGCGACACCGTCTTCGGCGAATGGAGTCATTCGTAAAAGCAGTTCGCCT
Source organism: Rhodopirellula sp. MGV (assembly GCF_002251265.1). Lineage (NCBI taxonomy): Bacteria > Pseudomonadati > Planctomycetota > Planctomycetia > Pirellulales > Pirellulaceae > Rhodopirellula > Rhodopirellula sp. MGV. The sequence goes on from NZ_NPDI01000073.1 coordinate 122,201, forward strand.
TGTTCGACGTAGCTACCCTCGCGCAATCCCGGTTTGACGTAGCTGATCACTCCTTTGGCTTGACTGAGCATCGGTTGCGGACGCTGCTGCGGGTCGAGGGCCACGACCACACCGGTACCACTCGCTGTCTGCCGCCAAGGCACAAAGACCATCGCGAAAATCGACAGGATAAGTCCCCAAAACGTCATGCGGCCTGCGATTCGCACGAACCGACCGGTTCGCACCATCTGCAGCGCGGGGAAGTCGTCTGCGGAGATGTTGCTGGTTGCCATGGGTCAAAACTGCTGAAATGAATCGATTGTGAAAGCGAACGAATCGGGGCTCTGCTAGTTGGCGTGCCCCTGCCAGAACCGTTTTATTGGTGGATCGAAATCTTTTCGTCACAGCGATCGATGATGTCTCGATTCTGAGTTGCGATCAGCACCGTTGTGGGTGGTCCCGACTTGGATAAATATTCAAAGATCACCGCGCTCTCATCAGCTGACAAATAGTCCAAGCAGTGGTCAAATAAAAGCACTGGAGGCTTGAACACAATTGCACGTGCAATCGCCAGCTTCAGCGATTGAGTCGCGTTCAATGGTGCGCCGTCGGTTTGCAAACGGGTATCAATGCCTTGTGGTAGCCTGACAATTAGATCCTGCAAGCCAACCGCTTCGAGCGAGTCTCGAATCGAACTCAGTGTCAAATCGGAACGCCCGAGCCCGACGTTTTCGCCGATAGTGCCATGAAAAATTTCTGGCTTTCCCGCGTATCCGACGAGCTTTCCCGGATCGGCAAGCGCGACTTCGTAGGCATCGAATCGTTCAACTTGGACACTGCCTTGGCTCGGTCGAATCAGCCCCGATACGGCTTTTAGCAATTCCGATTTGCCAAACGAACTCTGGCCGGTCAGCGCGATCATTTTTCCGGCTTCGATCGTCGTCGCGGGTATTTTGATTTTCGACGTGGCGGATTCGAAAACCAGGTCGCTCCAACGGATCGGCAATGCGCCGTACGACAACTTGCCAATGTCACCGCGAGGGTCGTACGACAGGTCCAACAGGTGCCCGACTTTATCGATCCCGGCCATCAAATCATAGAATTTTTCGAGCGACTTACCCGCCTTAGCGAATGCCCCTACGACGACAGTGACGACCAACTCGCTGGCGATCAATTGGCCGAGGGTCAACTGACCTTGGATCACCAACCATCCGCCGAGCCCCAAGAGCGTTGTCGAAGCGACCACCTGCAAACTTACGGCGAAGATGATCTGCCGGATGACCACACCGAACTGACGCTTACGAGCCTTGACGTATTCACTGGTCAATTGATTGGCACGCAAGATCGCTAGCGACTCGCCACCGCTGATTTTGAATGCCGAAGGCATTGCGATAACGTCTTGTAACCAATGGGCGACCGCATATTTCGTTTTCGATTCTTCGATTGCCGTGCGAATACCGCCACGTCCGAGGACCCAGGTTAACACGACCATCGTGATCACCAACACGATATCGAACCCGAGTAGAAACGGATGATAAAACGCCAATAAGACGAGGCCCAAAATTGTCGTCAGGACAATCGAAATCCCGTCAAGTAACAGCGTCGCGCTGGCCTTTTGAATGGTCATGATGTCAAAGACACGGTTCGCCAACTCGCGTGGGAACACGTCAGACATCTGCGCCCGATTGGCTCTCGGAAAACGGTGCGCGAGGTCGCCAACGATACGTACGAATTGCCGACGCTGAACAAGCTCGACAACCCACGTTTGCAAGACATTCAAGACGCCCGCAATCCCCAGACACACCAACAACATTGCCGAAAGGATCAGCAAAGGCTGGAAGTAGATGCCCCAGCTGACGACATTCACCAACCCTTCGATCACCAATGGTGTCGCCAGTCCCAGCACGCCCGCAACGGTCGCAAACAGCACCACCAGGAGGATGTCGTAGCGGTCGAGCTTCAACAGCGAAATAAACCGCTGAAGCGGTGACAGATGATGCCCTGCATGATCACCAGAGACGTTCGGATTGGTGGCTGAAAGGGTTTCACATTCCATCTCTTTCTTCGCCACAAACATTCGGAACTTGCCTGAATCCTTAAGCAGTCGATCCAATTCACTTTGGGTAAGTTCCAGCGATGTCCGCCGCTGGTCAATCTCGAGCATTTGCAGCCGTTGGCCGGATCGCTTTTGCGCGACCAACCACTTACCGTCGCCCAAACGAAACGCTATCGCATAACCTTGTCGAACCGCGGCAAACGTTTCCGAACTGGAAACATAGTTTGTCGGTCGCAAAACAATGCCTGCGTCCATCGCAACGTCGACGACTTGTTGCAACGCCTCTTCGGGCGACAGATTTTCGCGTTCCACCCGTCGCACTGGCCGTTTGTCCAGTCGAAGATCGAGAGCGACAGCGATCGCCTCGACCACCTTTTCGATGGGGCGAAAGCCTTTCAGGTTTGGAGTTGTCGAATCGTTTGAATTGGAATCCATACTCAGTCCCGTGGCGGTAATCGTTCCCGTCACAACGGCCGATTTTGAAGTTCTAGGGCAGGGTCCGACAACTGTACGGACAAGGCGAGCGATTTGGCAACGCTCAAATCCTGGTGGGCATCAACCGGTGTTCACTCTGCGATCTGAAGTTCGCGTTGACGAAACTGGAGGCCCGAGTACCACCAGATCGCTGGCAACCAAATGGCTGCACCAACTGCGCCGCCGATCGCAAACGCGGCCTGGCGTACCCCGAAGAGTGCCGCTGTCGTGGCAGCGGTCCCGAACGCAAACAACAATGGCGGAACCAACGCCAAACCGACCAACATCATGAACACCAACACACGAGCGCCTTGAAAGACGTCGGGCGTCCCTTGTGGCATCGGTCGAATACCAGTCGTGACAGAAACAAAACTGATTACAGAACTCAGGATGAGTGCGAAAACCAGCCCCAGTAGCAAAATAGACACCGCGTCAAACCAGGGCTGTGTGGTCAACGCGATCGCGGGAATTTGTAAAACGCACTGCACCGCGAATAGCGTCGCAGTGCTTCCAGCCGTGGCTCCAATCGCGATGGCGTAGGGCGAAATCGGCAACAAGTAATACCATGTCAGTGTCCGTGGCGGTGCGGTCAGCCCACCCGAAGTCCCCATCGCCACCAAAACGCCCACATACGCTGCCACACCAAATGCTCCCCAAGACACGAACAATCGCACCACATTGGGGATCACTTCGGGGAACACTGTCACATAAACCGAAAGACCTAACGAAGCCATTAGGCTCGCGATCGTTAGTCCAATGAGAAGTTTTCCTGTTCGCCGCCAAGCACTTGTCAACGACAGCCAAGCGACCGGCCCCAAACCGCTCATGTACGGGAGTGCTGGCAAGCTGAAGCGGGCCTTTCGCTCGCGCCCAGACTTTGCCATCCCGGAACTCCCTCGTCGCAGACTTTCCAGTCGTTGCTGTCGCCGGGCCACTCCTTCCACGGCCAACTCGGCAAATCCGCTACTGAAGAGATAACAACTGCAGGTCGTCAGCCCCAGGATTCCGCACGAGATCGACGCGTATTGCAGCAGCTTTAACGTGTCGGATGCAATCGCCGTTTGCACAAAGGGATAGAACGGTGCACCAAGAATTCGCCCCGACCAAGTTGCCGCGATCGCTTGGACAAACTGATCGAACTCAAAATTCGATAGGTGTTGCCTGAATACGAAAACGCTTTCCAACATCAAGACGAACGTCGACGTGATGATCCCCCATCGAAAACAAGCGATCATTCCCGAGGTTAGCCGTGGTTTAATCAACGTGTAATGAAACGCCAGCATGATCATCGTCGCAAACGTCAGCACAACACCGACTAAGCAAGCATCCCACCGGGCCACATGCGGACGGAGCACGACGCTTCCGACACAAAATAGCGGGAGCAACGCAAGCGCAACCGTAATCAATCGATATGACAGAATCTGTGTCGACGTGAACGGTCCGGCGAGAATGAACTGCAATTCGGGTGGACGCAATTCGAGCATCCCGCGACCGCTATCAGTCAAGATCAACCCAAAGAAGACGAGCGAGAGCATGATCGGCAGCACCGGCTGCAACCGCCGTACAGAGCTGGCCATCTCCGATTGATCTGGATGGAAGGCGATCAGTATCGATGGCGCCACCCCAAAGCCGAAGCAGCCAAGTATGAAGACCACGAAGATCAACCCCGTTGGCTTGCGACAGATCTGGCCGAACTTTCGCAGAGCCGCAAAGGCAAGTGCCCCAATCAATCGCAGCAATGCCGGGTGAATCATGATTCTTGGTCGACCGTTTCGGGCTGTCCGGTCAGATGGAAAAAGACGTCTTCAAGCGACCCACGCTCGCCGCCATATTCTCGCCGAGCTTCGGCAAGGTCGCCGGAATAAAGCACCTCGCCACGACGGATCAACACCAAGTGATCCGAGAGATCGTCGACGAGACTGAGCAGATGCGAACTCAACAAGACCGTCGCACCGCGGTCAGCTTGTTGACGAATCGTTTCCTTCAGATGTCGGATGCTAGGCGGATCCAGACCCGTCATCGGTTCGTCGAGAAGCAGTACATCGGGTTGTCGCAAATAGGCACAGACGATCGCGACTTTCTGGCGCATGCCACGTGAAAGTTCTGACGCCAAGGTGTCGCGTTTTTCGGCCAAGTCGAATAACTGCAACCATCGTTCGCCATCCGATTCCCATTGCCGCAATCGAAATGACGACGCGATGAATCGCAGGTGTTCGAAAACCGTCAATGATTCGAAAAGCGGCGGGTCATCTGGGACGTAGGCCAACCGATGCTTGGCCTGCAACGTTTCGCGAGCGAGGTCGAACCCGGCAATTGTGATCGTTCCGTTGGTCGGTCGCAGGATTCCGCACATCGACCGGATCGTTGTCGTCTTGCCTGCGCCGTTGGGCCCGACCAGTGCCGCGACCTTTCCCGCCGGTACAGAGAACGTCACGCCTTTGACAGCGGTGAAGTCTCCGTAACGTTTCACGAATCGTTGCACATCGATCACAACATGTCTCCGGAGAACTATGCCTGACGTTTCGAGAGATCGATTTCGTACAATAAGATGACCGTCACATCACCGCCGGCAAAGGTGTTCATTGGGCCGCTACCTGATGCCGGTGCCGGCGAGTGCCCACCGCTAATCGACAAAACACGGATATCGTTTTTTCGAATGAAACGGTTGATTTGTTTTTCCATGTCTTCCAGTTCGGTGTCGGTCGACTTGAAAATCTTTACCTGCTGCACGTGTCTTCTCATCAAGACGAGGGAATCGGTTAATGCTCAACGAGTCTCGCTCGAGGGCGCTCAAAATCTGTTTAATCTACCATAGCAGGAATAAAACCCTGGGCAGACGGGGCGTCGTTTGATCCCTGGCCGTGACGAAAGAGCAGCGACGAAAGAACCGCACGGCTGACTAGTTTTCTTGCAGCAGTTGAGCGATTTCCTCGTGCCCATATTCGCGTGCAAATTCGAGAGCACGATCGCCATCGACGTCACGCATCGACCGATCTGCCCCCGCTTCCAGCAAAACCTTCACCACGCCCATATTGCCTTCAGCTGCTGCCATCATCAGCGAAGTGAAGTTTTCGCGAGTTTCTGTCTCGTTGATCTCTGCCCCTGCGTCGAGCAAAAGTTTGACGGTCGTCGGTGAGTCCAAACTTGCCGCGTGGTAGAGCGGAAACTGACCCTTGTTATCACGTTTGTTGACGTCCGCTCCTGCTTCGATCAAGACTTGGCAGACTTTGTCATGCCCGTTGTAGGCGGCCATCGTCAACGCGGTGAATCCGCTGGAATCTGCGTCGTCGATTTCCACCCCTTTGCCAATGCACGACTTGACAATTTCTATGTTGCCTTCAAAAGCAGCCTTGCGGAACGCTTCAGGCGTATACGTCACCTCCGAGTTGCGTTTCGCCGCAATCTCTCCGTCGGCGACTTGGACATCGTTGTCTTGCTGGATCGCTGCAAGTTCTGATTCACCGTTGTTAGCAGAATCCGAAAACAGAAAAACAATGGCGGCCGCGAACGCGATGAAAAAGACAACGGTCAAGGCAAGGAATCGAAACATCAGCGGTCACAACATGATAGTGGGTGGGGCACATGGCTGAAGTATAGCGGCCCCTGTCGAGGCTGTATTCCCGGTCCAGCGGGCATCGTAGAGTTCCACCAAATTTCCCAATCCGACCCCCGTTGCAGAATCGATTTCGACATGACCAGCCGTGTCATTTCGGTTTCGATACTTCTCCTGTCGCCGGGGCAATCGAGACAGTCCCCGGGACATTTTTGCAACTTGATCCCCGCCGGAACGATTGTGTTCCGGTGGGGAATCCCCCAACGAGAAGGAGCGTCGCGGTGGCAAAGTATTACGTCGGGTGTGGACAAACGGAACTTGTTTTGGAATCCGAATCGATCGAGTCAGCAGCACTCGCTGTGATGGATCGCGTCTTGGTTCCACACCTCTGGATTTATGACGACCCCGGACTGTCTGACCGTGATTGCTTGGAACATCTAATGCTGGAAGCGCTCTTGCACCTGCCGACCGAGATCTTGGTCAGTGAAATCGGTTTCGGCGGTCGCGACCAAATCTCGATTCCTTTACCCGACACCATCCAACAATGGCACAACTTCATGGTTGGGATGCGTGAGATCTTTACCGAAGCCGGACTCGAACGGAGCGTCGCGGTGTTAGCTGGATCAGAAGTCATCGCCGAGGCGACTTCCGTTCGGAGACTACCACGATGATCACGTCAATCGAGTTCATCACCGTGGATGCGCCACCAAGTTCGCGCTTGTTCGACCGTCCAGGGATACTTGGGGATCAACTGGTCAAGATGCTTGGCCAATTCATCGACCGACCCAAATCGATCATCAACGCTTTTCGCCATACACCGTCTAACGAAGGCAGTGACTTCTTCGGGAATCTCTTCATCGCGATGCACGCTGATACTGATCGGTTGCTCGGTCAACACCAGAGCGAACAGCGATTCCGGGTCACATTCGATAAACGGAGGACGGCCTGACAACAAGAAGTAAGCGATACAGCCGACCGAATAGAGATCCGAACGCGGATCAATCTTGTTCGGTTCTCGATACCGCTCGGGCGCCATGTACATCGGCGTCCCCGCCCAAATCGTTTCCGTCGTTTGATATGAATTAGAAGCTGGGTGCAACGGTTTTGCCAAACCGAAATCAAACACCACCGCCCAATCACCCACCGACGAATCCATCGACATCATCACGTTTTGCGGCTTCATGTCTCGGTGAACGAGGCCCAAGTGATGTGCTTCACCCAACGAATCGCAAATTTGGCGGAGGATGAATAGAACGCGCCCGATGTCTTGAATCCCACTTCGTGCGACCACATCATACAACGTGATCCCTTGTAGGTACTCCATCACACAGTACGCTTCGCCCTCTTCGCCACGTCCGTAGTCATAGATGGTGACGGTGTGTGCGTTGCTTAACGATGAAGCCAGTTTCGCCTCGCGATCGAAACGCAAACGGTCTTCGAGATTGTCACGATCGGCTCGCAACACCTTCAGTGCCGTTTCACGTCCGAGCTGACTGTGCTTGGCACGATAGACAACGCCCATTCCTCCGCTGCCCAGCTCGGACACGATTTGATAACGGCTCAAGGGGTGTACCGCCGCCTGAGCAATCGCGGTGCGTTTGGCAATCATGCTCGCCGCCAAGAACGCTGTCAGGGTCAACATACATCCCAGGGTGATAAACCCGTATCGGACAATCCTTGCCGTTTGGAACGCCAAGTCACTCGATCGTTCTACGACGACGCCGATTTGGTACTGTTCGATCCATCTCCATGCGCCAACCACCGAATCCCCAGCGTAGTTCGGGTATGGCGTTAACATTGATCCGTTGTCGCCATTCGAAACGCCGAAGACCGCGTACGTGAGCGGCTGACGCCGGCGAAGTTTAGTGGCCAGTTGATCCCTGGCTTTCGTCTCTCCCGGATCGCAGACACGGAGCCGACACGCAACCATCCTGCGCGCTTGACCGCCAGCGTCGCTGACGTTGGAATCGGAAGCGAGCAGTCGCTCCACGGCCAGTGCGCTGTTGCTGACCATGGTGCCAGAAACGTCAACCGCGTAGATATCTTGTCCACCCGCGAGCGATGCTTGCCGGAAAATCTGATCAAAGCTTTCGAACATCCCGAAGCCATGAATCAAGATCGTCGCCACAACATTTGATTCGTCATCTAAGATTGGCAACAGTTCAGCCATCACCGGTTCGGAACTCAACGCGGTGTCTTCGCCCAACAAAGGTTCCAGTGTCCCCGGTCCAAACAATACCGTGTCACCATGAATTGCCCGCGCGAGATAGCCTGCGCCGCCAGGCGGAACCTGCGTACCGATCATGTCGCTGCGTTCATCTGATGCCGCGATCACCCGTCCGGTCCGGTCCCATACTGAGTAACGGACGCTAGAACGTCGCGAAAGAGACTGGAGTTGCGATTGGATCCGGCTAGCGACAGGATTATTTTTCAATCGATTCGAATCGGCGTCCGACCAATCGCTTTGCACAAGTTCGACGATCGCACGGCGGAGATCGTCTTGCTGGCTCCATGATTTGGCCAAGTTCGCTTGGTCGTCCAAGAACCGCTGCACATTCAATTGCACATTGTCAGCGACACCTGCCAATTCGTTGGCCGTTGACCCGCGCAAGCTTTTTACGACCGTGGAATACGTCCACGCGCCAACAAGGATCGTCGGCAGGATGGCAGCCAAAAAAAGCCATCCGGAATTAAATCGCCGATGTCGTCTGACTTTCGATTGCCACAACCCAGGTGATGGTGGCCGACGCGGCGGCGCGGCTTCGTCTTGATAGCGCGGCGAGGCATGGGTTCGCTGTGCACCCTGCATCGTAACCTGTGCAATGTCCCCTCGGTCTTTACTGACGCGTTCGCCGCTTGAATCGGTCTCCGAACGACCGTGCTTCGATTTGGCTGACCCTGATTTGCTGGGGAGTTCACGTTTGCGTCGATTGAATTGACGCTGCGTCCGCCCCGAGGACTCGCCACTGGCGACACGCTGTTCGATTGCTCCCGATTCCGGCATGAAGGGAGAAAGAGTCGGGCTCGATGCAGTTTGGCTGGGCGGCAGTACCGGATGCTTCGCAGAATTGCCTTCAAGCATCGCCGAATCAACGTCATGCTCGTCCAACAGTGATAGGACCTCGTCGACTAACGTTGGATCGTCGCCGCACTGTTGCCGCAGATAGTCCCGATGTTGCTCCGTCGGCAGTTCTTCGACGGCTAGAAACAGAGCGCGAACCTTCGCGTAGCGTTCGGCATCCATCAATCGATCTCGGGTTCCGAAGGCGAATCGCCGTCGAGCTTTTCTTCGTCGCGGCGCAATTCGCGACGCATCCAAGCACGGCTCATTGCCCACTCTTTCTCGACCGTTCGCAGACCTAGTTTCATCTCGGCAGCGATTTCCCGCATGGTCATTCCGCCGAAGAACCGCAATTCGACGATCTTAGCCTGCCGCGGATTCAGACTGGCAAGTTGCTCCAACAGGTCGTCGAGCGCGACAACGTCTTCGTCACGATTGAGTTCGAACGTGACGTCGTCATGTAATTGGCGTCGTTCCCAGTCGCCGCCGCGCTTTAACGACTGAACTTTGCGAGCGTGATCGACCAAGATACGTCTCATCACCGTTGCACCGATGGCAAAAAAATGCGTTTTTCCTTGCCAATTGATTCGCGAGTGATCCACCATCCGCATGTAGGCCTGGTGAACCAACGACGAGCTACTCAACCGGTTCCGCAGCGGTTCGTTTTGTAAAAACCGCCCTGCCAAACGACGCAAGTCGTCGTACATCGCCGAGAAGAGCTTGTCGGTCTCTCCTTCACCGCCCTCCTGGCTTCGATTGATCAGTTCGGTCACGGACGTCATGATTTCAGCTTCACTTCACTCGCAGTCTACGTTGTCACGGTTGCTCAACACTCATTCCACGTCATCGAGGCTTGCAACCCGACACGAGCGTCCCAGACGATTGATTTCAATGCCAATCGACCACAACGATTCTGCCCAAATTGCCCCATCCCAGTTTAACCGATCCCGGTCAAACTTGTATGACTCCACAGTGTGTCCCGGTGCATTCCGCATGGCACAAAGGGCAATGCAATGGAATCGCATTGAAACGACAAGTGAGAACGCCGTTGCGATCGTTTAAGGGGCGTTATCCGGTTTTTCACGACGGAAGACAGCAACGATGTCGTCAACCGGAATGACAAACAGTTGATTGTCATGCTCCAAATCAACCGGGATCGCGTTCTTGGGATGAAATAAGATTTTGTCGTACTGCCGGAGCGGTAACTCTTCGTCGTTTTCGACCACTGCACTGATGGTGACGATCCGCCCGGTGATCGTCGGAATCTCTGCAGCATCGGGTAGTGCAATACCACCACGTGTTTCGCGTTTCGGTTCGTCCTTGCGGACCAATACTCGATCCCCGATCGGCTCGACATACTCGAACGTCGCGTTTGCAGTTTTCTTCTTCGCCATTTCCTCTCCAGAACACAGTTTCGTACGGGCGATGCCGCTTTTGAAGCGGCGTCAGACATAGTTTCGCCGTTGTCGCCCTTCGCGTACACCCGGGATTGCCCTCGCCCTAGCCGGGGTCAAACCGCTTGGGTGAATGACAATACACCAGGATCATTGCCGATTTTGTCCGCCAGACAACTCTGTTGGGGACGACGTGAGAAAATCCCCTGCGAATTTCCGCTAACCGGCAAATCTTGCCGGATCCTGCGACATCGACTTCGGCGAGATTTACGGACGCCGCTGCATCCTCGCTGAACCCTCGTGGAGATCTAGCCGATTCTCAGGCAAGGCGGTTCGGAATGCCACCACCTATTCCCTTAGTCCGATGGTCATGCAATGCGCAAGGATGTGAAACGCTCCCTCTTCGTTTGGCCGCTTTCAGCGGCGACTCTCGTCATCAGCATTGGTGGCGTCACGCTCCAAAAAGACGCTTTCATCAAAGCGTTGGCGCGACGTGCGAACGGCCTTTGGCTGTCGCTGGCTCACCCCGATGGCGAAATCAGCCTCCCGACGATGGGACAAATTGAGATCCGCGAGCCTGATAGCTTTGTCGTCGCTGAAATCCCAGCCAAAGTCGTGAAACACGACACGGTCAATACCCTGCCATCGGTCACCATTAAAGCCCCGGCGTTTACCAAACCCGAAACGAGCGTCACTGCGGCAAAACCGGTTGCGCCAAAGCTGTCCAACAGCCTGGCAACAATTGAGTCTTGGCTCGACGCGCCAATCAATATTCAGCAGCCAGCAATTATCGGAATTCCGGCCGACGCCGTCCAATCGCCGACACTGCCCGCACCTTCACTGAACAGTCAAAGCGACTTGTTCGGTTTTGATCCGGTCATGGAAACGGTTTCTAACCGCACGCCTGCCCCATCGGCCGATGCCCCTGTCATCGATCTCGATCCCGACTTGCTGGACCGAACCGCTGGTGCTTCTGTACTGGAAAAAAGCGAGCTCTCCGGCAACGAAGAACTGCAATTGCCGCTGGTCGGCCAAGCGGATACCCCTCGCGTCGATCTTGTTCCACCACGTTTGGCCGAACGACCGACAACGAGCGAACTGAGCGACCAACGCAACGAATCGACCGGTGCGTCTCCAACGCGAATCGCCAAGGAATCGCGTTCGCAATCTCCGCTTTCTGCAGAGTTGCAATCCGATCTGTCAGCTCAGATGATCCCTTCACTGAACGACAGTCAAGGCATGCAGCGAATCGACTTGGCGGATGAAACGCCCGCCGTCGCCGATCTGTCCGAAGACGACAAGACACGCCCACTTGCCGAAGCCCGTTCGAAAGCCTGGCCCGTGGCGACCAAACTGCTGGAACAACTTGACCAGCTCGATCGTGTTGTCGCCATGCAACCCCGCGAGAACCTAATCGCATCGACCGGTGTTCCAGTCGGTCCTGAAATGGTGCTCTCTTCTGACGACCTATTACAGTGGTCGGCTTCGGTAAGAGACGTCTTGCAACAATTGCCCCAGGCAAAACGACTCGGCGACGAACAAGTCCTTCACATGCTGAACCAGTTGTACCAATCGTGCAGCTACGCGTTCAGTCACGCCGAGGCGATTCAGTCTCGAAGCGAACAGGTCGCATGGCTGCAAGCGGCGTTCTCGATCCAACGACGTTTGGCCGTCTGGGGACCAATCTACCAAATCAATTCCGGTGATTTCCCACAAACTCAATACGTTGGCGACGACCTCATCGGCGCTGTCGCGGCGATCGAAAACCTGAAACAATCGCTACCCGAAACAGGTGACATCGAGGGCTGGAATCAATTCCTGTTGCTTGGCGAATTGGAACAAGCTTTCACAAACGGAACCGACGGTGAACGTCAGGAGCTGTCGCAAAAGTTTTTGTCGCGAACCCAATGGCCAAATCTCGAAGATTCTCATCGCCACTGGCTCTCCGGTGACGCCGTCCAATCGGTTGCCAAAGCCATTCGCCCTTGGGCAACGGGTCCGATCGACTATTCGGCTTTCTTGCACCAAATTGAGAAAGCGGAATCAAACGCGATCGACTTGGTCACCGCCGAAGTCGCTCAATCGATGCAAGCACTGCGATACGCGCGGCATAGCAGCGTCCAACGTCTGGCTGACAACATTGATGTTTTCTATCGCAACGCCAACGTTCGGATGTCGATCAGCGATGAAATGTTGAACCAGCTTTTGCCAGAGGTCCCCTCGCGCAATGTTCCCGTTCGCACCACGATGCTAGGCAGCCGCGTCACCGGTGTGAGCACGATTGAGAGCCAACTGGGACTTCGTCTGCGTCCGGCAGTTGGGTCATGGGAAATTGACTTGCAAACCGATGGTAGTGTCGCCACACGAAGCGTGGGGATGCGTGGTCCGGCCGCCGTTCGCACGTCCAGCAACAACCCGTTCTCCGCTTCAACTGCGATTTCGATCAAGCCGTCCAATATCGAATTGGGCGCAGTTGACGTCAGCGTCGGTGGAACGTCACGGCTGCGAGGCATCCACACGGACTACGACGGATGGCCGTTGGTGGGAAGCTTGGTCCGCACCTTCGCGGAAATGGAATACCTGGAAAAAGCGTCTCTGTCGAATCGGATCGCCCGTCAACGGATCCAGGATCAAATTGGCGACGAGATTTCCGATACCGTTCGCGAAAAAGTTGACCAATCGAGCGATCGGTTTAGCGAATCGGTTTTTGGTCCACTGACACGATTGCAACTGCAACCCAAAGTCGTTGACATGCAATCGACCGATTCACGATTGATTGCCCGCTATCGAATGGCAGGCGATTGGCAATTGGCTGCGATGACGCCACGCCCCCGGGCTTTGGCCGACAGTTTGATGAGTTTGCAAATTCACCAATCCGCTCTCAACAACACATTGGAACAATTGGTTCCACAGAACGAGGTGATGCCGATTCGCGACGTGTTGACGCAATGCTTTGATCTGCTCGGCATGGGCGACAAAACGGTTCCCGACGACATCCCCGAAGAGATCCGCATCCAGTTCGCCAAACACCGACCGATCACCGTCGAAATCGAAGACGGCAAGGTATGGGTCACGATGAGAATCATCCGACTTGAAGACGACGACCACCTGAAACTGCGAAACTTTATCGTACGTGCGTCCTATGTTCCACAGATCAATGGACTCGACACGGCACTGGTTCGCGACGGTCACCTGAGCATCAGCGGCCCCGGCATGTCGATGCGAACTCGATTCCCCGTTCGTGCTGTCTTCAACAAAGTCCTCGCACCTTCACGACCGCTGCAACTCACCTCCGGCGATTTGCTGCAGGATCGCGTGTCGGAGGACACCAAGATCACGCAATTTGAACTCCGTGATGGTTGGATCGGAATGTCGATCGGCCACATGGAAGAACAACAATCCGTTGCCGGTCGGCCACGCGGCATTCGGTAATCCACTTCTGGTGTGGAACGCGCGATGTCAGTCGATCGCGTCGGTTGCGGACCCGGCAAATTCCGCAGCAGACGCATTCGGCTGGCACCGTGTTTTTCTTAGCCTCGCAATCGCCTAGCTTTGGCTCGTGATCGATTCGTGCTTGGCGATCGCCAGACTGATTAAGTCTTTGCGGTCGATGCAGAAATCCATGATTCGCTCGAAACCGGAATCGTCGCCTGCGACTCTTCCGCGTACAGCGATTTCCAGTAGCTGTGGCACCAGCGTCGCTGCGGGTACATCTTCCGGCGCGTGCGACACGGCGAACTCAATCGCTTCGATCGGTCGCCCGACGCGATCTAACAAGTCGATGTAAGTTTCGAGCGCACCGGTGCCGTACTGGTACGTATCGACCGAGACCGCTTTGCGTTGGAACAACTTCAATCCGGCTTCAACGTTTTCACCTAGCAGAATCCCATAAAACGCTGCGTAAGCGGGATAGAAATCGACGAATGGCTCGTCGCCAGGATACTGAAACTGATGATGAAGCTGCCGACCGTACTGCGTCAGCTCCCACGCCTTTCGAAGCTGCTTTGGGTCAGTCAACACCGACGCGATTCGGACGGCCGCTGACAAATGAGTCGTGTCGAGATGGTAGCCGCCTTCCTTCAATACCCACGGCCTGCCTTCAAGCAACTCGAACAGTGAATCGTCTTTGCTGACCGACTTGTCACTCGGCGACTTGCCACGGTGCATGATGTCTTCACGAACGAGTGATGTCAGCTCGCGATAGAAGTGATCGAGGAGGCAATTCGCTGCCGCCTGTCGATCCGCCTTGCCGCGTTGCGACACGAATTGATCGTAGATGGTGATACTGTTGCAGGTGCCTTGAAAGTCGAGTACGGATTGATATCCGCGTGCGACATCGACTCCTTCATGCAGCAACACACGCTGCATCTCGTCGCAGTTGTCCTGCGTGATTGGGACCTCAGACAGCAACGAACGCAGCAACCCGTTGTCACCCAACGGACGTAAATACGTGTAGCCTTCCAAGATCCTTTCTTGACGGATCAACATCTCGCCCGACTCACGACACGCTTCCAGTAGACCGGATTCGAGTTGTCGTTCCAGTTCTTCGCTACGCAGCGGTTGGTCATCACTCGCCACCAACGGCAGACCGAGGCGATCACGGATCAACAATTTGCGAGTTTCAAAAAGCTCCATCGGCAACTGCTGTTCGCGATAGTAATCCACTAGCCCCTGCAGAATCTGAGTCCCGTCGCTGCCAGAACGTCGGACGTTTTCGAGTATTTCAATCGCAGGCTCGGAGGCCGTTGTCGTTTCGGTATTCATCGGTGGGATAATCTGGAGGTCGTCTCTAAAAAGCGCTCTAGGACTCGCCGGTCGAACTGTCCCCCGAGCGGAGGTCCGCCGCGGCAGGGTCGTCAAGTCGCGGAAGCGATGACGCATCGGTGTAGCGATGCAACGCGTCGAGCAAACGCTGTAGCTTTGCAGCGGCAGCGGGAAGCTGCGTCTCGCTGTGGTCCGTCATGTCCGCGAGCGGACCAAGCATTTCGTCACATTGGTGACTGATCTCGATCGAAAGCGACTTGGCCACGCGTTGACGCTGTCGGCAGAGGTCCAAACGTTCTTTGGCTCGGGCCACGCGTTTTTGAGCCTCCAACGCACTGACTCGGTCCGACGCACGCGCTGCGGCCTGTTTACGCTGTAACTCGTCTTTCGATTCCGTCAGCTCACGTTCGGCAAGTTCGGTTTGGTGCCGCCAATAGCGTGGCACTTCATCGGTGTAATATCGCTGAGCCCGGTGGACGCTGATGCGGATCTCTTGCAGCGTTTTCTCCCAATCGTCGGCGAGCTTTAATAGCCCCTGACGAAACCGTTCGAGTGATTCAATGCTGCGAACGTCGCTGGTCGACATCGATGGCCCGGCAAAACAAACAACGAAATAGACATGGTGGACGTGCCAAACGGCCGCTACCACTCGATCCCATTTTAACGCGCCGCCCAAGCATCGCGTAGCCGCTGAAGCCCTTCCGCCATCGAAATACGAACACGATAGCCCAGCCGCTCCTTCGCTGCGGTGATGTCGAAATAGTGATGCTTTGCCAACTGGGCGGCTACAAAACGCGTCATTGGCGGCTCAGCTTGTCGCCCAAGAACCTGATACGTCATTTCCAACATCGCCCCCACCGAATAGGCCACCCGATACGGGACACGTTTCCTTGGAACAGGAACGCCAGCCGCTTCGCAAATCGTTCCGATCCAATGCCAACAATTTACAGGCTCATCTTGGGCGATAAAGTAAGCTCGCCCCCCGGCAATTTCAGGCTGCCGATCAAGTGCATCGATCGCATCCAAGTGAGCCGCCGCAGCGTTGATCACATGAACGGTGTCGATCAAATTCTTACCGTCGCCGACAATTTTGAGCTGCCCCGCCTTCGCTCGGTCGATGACGCGTGCCAGCAAGTGTGGATCGTCCTCGCCCCAGACCAAGTGGGGACGCAGTGCGCAGGTATGCAGGTGTCCTAATTGATGTGACGCCAACACGGACTGTTCCGCAGCAGCCTTCGTTCTCGGGTAGGCACACAACCAACGTTCCGGGTACGGCGCGGACTCGTCGAGCTCGCATTGGTCCTCCCCGTCAAACGTCACACTAGGGCTGCTGGTAAAGACAAGCCGCTTGATTCCATTGCTGCGACAAGCCTCGATCACATGTTCGGTTGCTGAGGTATTGATCCGCTCGAACTGCTCGTCAGGTCCCCACACTCCGGCAATCGCCGCGGTATGTACGACAACATCGACGTCCCGGATCGCCTCCAGCGTGAAGGCTTTGTCAGTCAGATCACCCTGGCGATAGTCCACGCCCTTGGCAACAACGTCGGGATAACTTCCGCGCGAGACCCCGACAACTTCGTCGCCACGCTCGAGCAACTGATCGACGATTTCTCCGCCGAGAAACCCCGCAGGTCCGGTGACTAGTACTCGCATGAACGACGCAAGGGAGGTGGGACAGTTGACAACTCACGAATTGGAAGAGTTGAACAGAAATCGAAAGTCCCAACAACCTGCCGCGCCGGCGTGGTCGATCGACGCGTCGATGGTGGCTATGCGGCCTGCTTTGCTGATGCGTCAGCTGAATCGATTGGCGCCGCGTCGAATTCAACCGCAGCGATCTGAGTCGGGTCAAAAAAGTTGGATTCATGAAACGGCATCGAAACACAGGCTTCGCTGCGTGAACGCCCCGCTTGAAACACTTTCTTCATGAATTGGATGCCATCTAGATTCCGGTCAAAGTAGCGATAGACATTCCGCGAGATCCGTTGTCGGTCTTGCGCGGGCATTGCCGCAGCTCGCTCGACTGCTTTGACCAAACCTTGGCGTCCGTGAAACGCAATGCAGGTTTCCCCATCGCGGAGCTCCGGATGGAACCGATCTCCATATTCAATGATCGGGATCACTCCAACACTCATCGCTTCGATCACGTTGTGACACATCGGCTGTGAAGCGCCCGGGCAGCAAACAAAGAATTGGTGCTGTGAAAGTGTTGGTACCCAGTCTTCCAGTGCGATTGGGTTGATGGACGTATCCAGCAAGTGAATGACGCCATCACTTACGTTGTCGCGTTCGGTGCAAACACGATCCGAAAAAGCCTCCTGTAGCGTGGAAACGATTTCCAATCGCGAGATCACACCAAAGCGATCTTGCATCGCCGACCGACCATATCGCTGCTTTTGATTCCCCGCAAAAAAGACCCCGCGTTTCTCTTGGCGGCGTAGCTCATCTCTCTGCAAAACTGCGAGATCGGATATCTGTCTGGGATGCATGGGATACGGCATCACCATCGTCCCGGGAATCACATCACAGCCGATTAGCATGTGGATCAGATGCTGCCCCGCGTGTACACGCAACGCATGATGCTCGGCAACATCCGATAGCACCACGGCGTGTCCGGGGAAGATTTGATTCGGTGAGAGCCAACGCACATTACCGAGAGATAAAAATGACTTGCCAAGCGGCTTGTGTGCGATCGCGGCAAGCAACCACTTCGAACAGCGAAGATGAATCTCATACTCGGCGAGTTGCGCCGTCGCCGCCAGACACGCGAGGTGCCGACCACAATCAAACAACAGTTGTTCGGTATACAGGTCGATCCCGATAACGCCACGTGCACTCGAGTGCTCGGAGCCGCCGCGTTTTAAAAGCGAACGCGCCGTGCGAATGCGTGACGGATACCGCAAGAGGTGTTTCAGTTTCATCGGTTTGGTTACCCTACGCCGCGCGGACGTTTTCACCTGAGAACGCTTTCGGAATTCCCATATGCATCAATGTGCGTTCAGCCGCATGCTCAGTCGCAATCAACTCTGCGCAAGCATGACAATTCCGCCGGACCTCGGGGAACTGTTGAAAAGCTTGATCAAGGATCTCGGGGATTTGATCGATCGACTGATAAATCCAGCCGACCGCCCCGCTGCCAAGACGTTGACTACCAAGTTGCTGTTCACCGAGTTGCCGTTCGACCCATCGGACTTGATCGGCCAACCAACAGCCGTCCGGCACAACCACCGCGGCACCGCGGATCATCATCTCCAGCAGCACTCCGCTGCAACGCGCGACGTACCGCTTGGGGTTATAGAGAAACAATCCGATGTCGGCACTGTCGAGCCAGCGGTGATAAGCATCGCTACCAAGATTGCCGTGACGGATTTCCAGTCCTGTATCATCGCTGCATTCACCGTCGTGAATGGCTTGCTGATAAAGATCTTGCATGGAAGCCGGAATGACCCGTTGCCATCGCTTTGGATCACACTGAAGCGAAACACAGTAACGTCCGGTCCGCAAATGCTGGGGTTCCAACAGTTGCATCAGACGCTGCATTTCATCACGTCCTTTCTCCACACGTGGCAATCCAGCAAGCAACAGTTTTAAACGCTTCGTATCGCTGCGCTCGCTACGTGGTGAGTTGCGTTCTCCCCAAGGCGCACGAGTCGGATAGGGAATCGCAGTTGCATGGACACCGACCTGCGAAAGTTGCTGACACAACGGTTCCGTCGTTGCATGAAGTCGAATTTGATGGCCGCCAGCTTTTTCGATCGACTTGACGGCGTGATTGACCTGTTGCCCAAACAGCTGTGCGCGGCCGTCATGTTGGTCTTCAAAAACAGCAAAATGAAAAACCACGTGAACTTGCAGCGGGACCGATGCGGAAGACCGCTGAAAGTTCTCCAACGCATGAGCGAGAGCTAGTATTTGAAAGTCGCCGCCCGTGTTGATGACCACGACATCATTCGCCTCGGGCGCGAACGCTTCGAGAGCCTCGCGAAATTGCCGTGACCAAGTCTGCAACATTTGCTCGGGACGTCTCGCTGGCCGACACAACCGATCGGCCGCCAATTGACGCAGCCGCTGAAAACGCGGTCCTGCTGGGCGGCCCTGGATATCTCGTTGGCAACGTGACGGACCATCAACACCCAAGGACCAGTTTTCCATCCGCCGAACCGAAAACCTCGGTTGCAATTGAAAAACGTTCAATCGAGGATCCGTTTCACCAGCACGAACGACTTCTCCAAGCGCAACGTGGCTGACCAAATGGGGCTCGTAGCCGATTTTCCCCGCCCCCTCAGCAAGCAAGCTTGCCAATTCCAAGTAGTGGCCCCCTATGGAACGAACGTTGTCGTCAACGAATAGGAGTCGCGGTTGGCTGGAAGAAATCGACATTCGGTCCTTCGAGTCGAAATGGAAACGTGCTGTTTGAAGTCCGGTTCATAGCAACTTTGTCGCTTCAGGTCCACGTTAGCAATTGACCAATCCGGTTGTTTCACGGTGTCTATCACACCCTAAACGGACTAGAAAACGTCAAGCTCTCGGAGCCTACTCACCGCACAAGGATGCCGGAAACAACCTTGACAGAATTCGCGCAATCTTGCTAGCAGCATTGTTTGCGAGGGCCTCAACACGCGCCCGTCAAGAGATCTTGAATTGTTCCTGCCGACCATTGCCTTTGCCATGCCCAGCCCACTGCGACATCGCCGCCAATCCGTTCGGACCGCATTTGCGTTTGCCGGACTTTTGGTCGCGCCGCTAGCTTTCGGCGTATCCCAGGCACCAGCGGCACCACCAAATGCATTTCCGTTCCCGGACTTGATAACGCCAGAACAATTGCCAGCCGCCCTCCCTTCGGTCCGCGAAAATGCCGCCGCTAGCATTGTCGAAGCGGAACCCGTTGATGTCCCCGCGTCTGAGTCTTACGTTCTGCTTCGCAACGACAACCTGCTTGTCGGCCGCGTCCTCGTCCTTGGTGAACAGATCGAGATTAAACGCGGTGACGGGTCGGTCATCCGAATCCCAAGAAGCCAAGTTGGCCTGATCGCCGTAACACTCGACAAATTGGTTGAGCATCGCACAAACAATCGTTTTGCTAGCGACATCGAAGGGATCCAACGTGACGTTCGCTGGTATCTGCGAAACGACATGATCCGACAAGCTGCCAAAGACGCATTGCTGGCGCGATCGATTGACCCAAATGACTTCGAAACACAACGGCTGCTGAAACAGATTGCGGCACGACTTCGAACAGAACTTGACCGCGCGACCAACCCAAACAGTGGAAACGATGGATCAGTCCAAACGGTCTCTCACGAGTCGCCGGTTTCAGATGACATGGTGCCGGAAGGTGGCCTGAAGAAGGCCCTGCCAGACTTGACCGAATCACTTGGTATCGATGAGGAGTCGCTGTACTTTTACCAAGCTCGCGTTCAACCGATCTTTATGAACCGATGTAGCGGTTGCCATAGCAAACACGACAACAACGAACGCGCCTTTCAATTCCACCCACCAACTCGTGCTAGGTGGGCCCCTGAATCGACTGCACGCGACAACATTGCAGAGATTTTGCAGTTCGTTGATCGCCAAAACCCGCAGGAAAGCGAAATTCGCAACCGAGCACTCGACGGACACGCTGGGCCGAAACACACGTTCGGCAAGTCCGATTCGCCAATGATGCGCTACCTCGACCTGTGGCTGTCTACCATCACAGAAACGGCTAGCCCGACTCGAAACGCAAACATCATCGAGCGACCCGAGTCAGCCCCAAATCCCTGGGCTACCGATTCGGCATGGAATGACTCGGCAAGTTATCCCCCCGCGACCGCGGCCAATACGCCAAGTGCACCAAACCCTTGGGCGGACGAAGTGGGGACTGTAGATCAAGCCGCTAGCTTGCCACCACATGACGTCCCCCACTTTGCGAACGCGCCGCTCCAACGGATCAGCGAAAAGGTCGATCCGTCACCGACTGTAGAGAACCCTTTTGACCCGTCGATCTTTAACCGACGTTTTCATTCGGATGATTCGCCTGGAACGCCTCGCCCAATCGCTCGAGAACCAAAACGGCTACCGCAGCGCCGATAGCGAGCCCCACCAGCAATACCAAACTGCCGTCCCACTCGCCCGGCGGCACCGAAACCATCACGCGTTCTTTCATCTTCAGCGATGCGGTTTCCGGCGTTGGCATCTGCAACGGCCAAAGCTTTTCAACGCTTCCCAACATCAGTCCGATTAACGCTGCCATCGTGACGTCTTTGTGCTTGTGCAACAGCCAATGCAAAACGCGTGAAAACGCGAGCAGCCCAAACAAGCATCCGAACGCAAACACACCAAGCGACATGAGTGCGTTGGCATCAACCTGTCCCTTTGCGAGCTCTTTGATCATTCCTGTGATCGGGTGATAGACGCCAAGCAGCAGCAGGATGAATGCGCCGCTGATACCGGGCAAAATCATTGCGCAAATGGCCACCGATGCCGAGAAAAACAGGTACGCCAACGATCCGCCTCCATCCGTGGGCGACAATCGACCGATTGCGACTGCTGCCGCCGCGCCTGCAACCACGGCGATGACACCGGCGGGCGACCAAGCGGAGATAAACTTGCGTACGATCCAAGCACTGCCGATGATCAGCCCGAAAAACACCGCAAACGTCTCTGGCATGCGGTTATCGAGCAGCCAGTGCATCAGCCCGGCAAGCGTCACAATCCCGGTACCGATCCCCAGGCCGAGCGCCCCCAAAAATCGTCCATCAACATAATCAAAGGCTTCACGAAACTTTCCTTTGAAAAGCATCGAGACCGCGTCACTATCGATTCGCCGAATCGCTCCGATCAACCGTTGATAGTGCCCCAGAATTAGCGCGACGGTTCCGCCGCTGACCCCAGGAACAGTGTCCGCGGCTCCCATACAGAACCCCCGAACGACATTGATGACATCATGCGTCATCCCGCTTGGAGCGTTGTTGGATGAACGACCAGGCTGCCGGCTGTCAGGCTGCTGGGCAATGTCGGCATTGGCACGAATCTCGGCATTGGAGGCGGTTTGTTCGGACAATGCGGCCTCGTGCTGCGGCTTCTGGTCGGCGGCGGTCATCGGGTGGTTCCCATTCTCTATGCTGCAAGAAATACTTTGGCTGCAAGTTTCCTTCGCAGCATCACTAAGCCTCAAATCACAGATTCAGCCCGTGGTCGAGAACATAATCCAAACGATCGTCTTGGCAATTGTCCAGGGGATCGCCGAATTCTTGCCGATCAGTTCGTCGGGTCACTTGGTGATCATCGGGGCGATTTTCCACCAGCTTACCGGGGCAGTGCAAAGCGAATCACCCACAATGGAAATCATCCTGCACGCAGGAACACTCGGTTCGATCCTTGTTGTTTTCTGGCGTCGGATCCTCGACCTGCTCAGCCGCGATCGACGTGTCATCCCTTTGATCATCGTGGGCACAATCCCCGCTGTGATCATCGGTCTGACGATCAAGTCACAGTTTCCAATGATCTTGAAAAGCCCCATGCTCGCTGGTGCGATGCTGCTTGTGACCGGCGGCATGCTCATCGTGTTAGGCAAACTTCCGCAGCGCGACGGCCACTACCAAAACCTCTCTTTTGTCGGCGCGATCATTGTCGGCTGTTTCCAAGCGGTTGCGATTCTGCCAGGAATTAGCCGCAGCGGTTCGACCATCCTTGGCGGTCGATTACTGGGCCTGAAAACGGACGACGCGGTGACATTTTCATTCTTGCTGGCCATCCCGGCCATTTCCGGCGCGACTGTTTTGGCAATCAAAGACGTACTGGAAGAATCCGCCCCTTCGCACAGCCCGGTGGAACTTGCCGCCGGAGCGTTAATCTCATTTGTCGTCGGCATCTTCGCACTGAAATGGCTGATCGGATGGAGTCGCCAAGAACGGCTTCATTGGTTCGCCGCTTGGTGCATCCCGGCCGGCATTATCGTCCTTGCCCTTGGCTGGATGAACTTGGTTTAAGTTGCGACGTTGCCGACTTGCGACGACTGATGAACCTCGAATGTATCTCGCACGTCACGGTTGCCTTCGGCGACCACATCGTCCGACATCAGCACACGCTGAAAGAACAACATCAGCAACGTACAGAGATAGCGCCGCCCCATTTCACGCATTCGCAAATTGGTCGATCCCCAGGTGCGTCCTTCCCATCGAATCGGAATCTCTTTGATCCGATAGCCACTGATCAGCGCACTTAATGACATCTCAAGCGTAATATTGAAATGGCATGCGCGATACGGCCCGCAGCGATCGACGACTTCGCTACGGTAAGCTTTAAACGCATTGGTCAAGTCGTTCATCTGAGTCCAAAACATCCACTGGACCATCTTGTTGACAATGCGGTTGACGACCAACTTGATCCGTGGATATCGCTTGACCTCAGCCCCCGGAACGAAACGCGATCCAAAGACACAGTCATATCCTTCACGGATGGTGTCATAGTAGCGTTTGACGTCGATGGGGTGGTCGGAGCGATCACCCATATAGATGACAATCACTTCGCCGCGTGCATACTGCAAACCCGTTCGAATCGCCCGCCCAAATCCACCTGGCGGTTGGCGACGAATCAAACGGATTGACGGCCAGCGAGACTTGCGTTCCAACACAACCGATTCCGTTTCGTCACGGCTATTGTCGTTGACCACAATGACTTCGGTGCGGATACCGAATTGGTCGACCAACGTCGACATCAGATCGTCCAAGCATGGCCCGATGTTTTCCTGCTCGTTGTATGCAGGAATGACAATCGAAAGCTCCGGTCGTTGCTCCAGTGTTTCGCTGCTCGAATTCGTCATTTGCGGATCGAAACCAACAGTCCACTAAACTCGTTGGCTTTGCGCAAGTAGGCCGCCCGCAACGCCTCCCAGAACAAGCATCACGATGAACGCGCCGATGCGACCACGAGGCTTTTGGAAGACAAAATAGAACAAATAGACCACCGTCAGAGAAAGGAAACCGGTGTTACGGTTCTCCTTGAACGCTTCCACAACAAGCTTGCCGAACGCGCCGAATGAGACCATCGCACAAGCGGTCCCAGAAAGCTGCAAGAACGTCCGCATGGCATTGAAGGATGAATTCCCTTCAACCGCGTTGGCGGACATCAGCGCCATCACAGCCAGTGCGGTCGCGCTGCCTAGAATGAACAGAATCAGGCCCAACATCCACCACGGCATGCCAGCCTTTTCTGTCATGTCACGTTGCAGTTTGTCCGCCCGCCGCATGTCTTCGGCTGCACGCTCAAGGGCAAGCGCCCCGGGTGTGATATCCAAGCCAGCCGTCAGGTGCCCACGAACCATCTCGCCAGTCGCTTTGTTGAACCCGCACTTGGTGCATAGAACCGCCTCGGCAGACATCTCTGCGTTGCAGTTCGGGCACAAGGCCGCGATGTTGTTGCTGAAGCCCTCTTCATCAAAAAGGTCATTCAGAGGGTTCCCAGCAGCAGTCGTCCCAACACTTTGTGCGGCCGGAGCAACGGGCACTTTAATCGGACTCTTGCACTTGGGACAGTTCACCGTTCGTCCGGCAAATTGCTCTTTCACAGCAAGAGATTGACCGCATTGGCAACGAATCGGAATCGGCATAGGTTTGGACGCGACGGAGGAGTGCGTGGGAAAGACGCTCAATGGGGAAAAGCAGGGCCGAACGCCAAAGCCCCAACGGGTGACGCCTCGTTTCAAGACGCCACGCCGTGAATTCTAACCAGATTTTTGCCCAGCAGGAATGTTTCCTCCATTCTTCTCCGGACGCCGTCTCTGTCCAGATTCTCACTCGCGTCACAGCTGTCGCGGGTGACAGAATTAATTTCCACTGATCGGGTTATTCCCGTTGTAGCAGCGATTGCCCTACGGGCGGCTGCCCACAAGGACTACGTCGCGTCCCTCAGACGATCGACAAAATCTGGAAAGGCGGCACGAACACGCGTCCAGTTTGGAATCGCTTCGGCGCCGTTGGGGTCGGCCCGAAAGATATCGGCCGCAGCAGTGATACAGCTCGCGAATGCGTCGATCATCGTTTCTTCGCCGTGTCGGTCGTAGTCCAAACCATTGATCCGGGCATCGGCGGCATATTGGCGAATGCAATCTTGTGCCGTTCGTAAAAACAGACTTCTTAATGTGATGAACGCGCCATCGCTGAGAATCACGCCTTGGCTAGCCAACGTGCGATAGATCGTCGTCAAAATATCCGTCGCCATCTTCATCAGCCCCGCCTGCTTGTTGTGCAACGAAGCGTCCTGATGTTTGTGCTCATACAAACGGCAGAGGTCAGCTTGGCAAACCCGCTTCAGCGACGTGTTGCGAAACACCTCCGCCAACGTGCCAACTTCCAATCCCCAATCACTAGGAATCCGGTTGGATCGCGCCAAGTTTCGCGTCAACGAAAACTCACCGGAGAGCGGATAGCGAAAGTTCGCTAAGAAATGCACGAAGCGATTGTCCGGATAAATCTTCATCAACGCACGAAGCAGCGGCATGACCAACAACCGAACCACACGTCCATGCATCCGATCGGTCACGCGTGCATAGTACGCCTTGCAAAACTCGAAATCGAGCGCCGGATGCACCATTGGCAAACACAATCGCGACAACAACGTTCGATCATAGTCGACGATATCGCAGTCATGCAAAACGAATACTTCGATCGACGGATCGGCGAGCAGATAGCCAAACGCCGTCCAAACACTGCGCCCTTTTCCAGGCGTACTGACCGGAATCCCCGCGTCGATCAATTGGTCATAGAGCCCTTGGACTTTCGGCCCGTCGGTCCACAACACCCGGCAACGATCGCCAAGCGGGGCGACCTTTTGAAGTGTCTCCTGGTAGTCAGCTTCACTCGGCGCGACGCCCAACGTAACCACGATGGTGTCGACATAGTCCGCACCACGAAGCTCTTCTACGATGCGTCCGAATGGTTCTGCGCGCATATCAGATGCGGTCACCGGCAACACCAAACCCACTTTTGATTGCTGCGTCGCCGAACGCAACATCTCTTCCATCTGATCCAACCCACCGGTCTGCAAGTCGTGGATCGTTGTAATCAATTCGTGCTGATAGAAGTCAGGCATGATGCACCCCGAAGCTTGAAAAATGATCCACGCCTGCGTCTGCCACAGTGGCCTGACGTGAGAGGGCGTGGACAGAGTTTCCGCGCATCAAAGGTATCAATCAACCCCATTCAAGACGCACCAACCAGCCAGATCACGCTGATTGGGTGCGATTGAGGCGTTCAGAATGCCGCAAACGGCCCGCTGTGTCAGCAGCGACCTATTTCATAAACGGGTTCGCATAGACGGTCGGCAGTTTCGGTTCATTGGACGCCGACAAGGCTTCCTGAGACGCGTTGTCACGAATCCAAGCTTCTAACTGTGCCGCGGATTGATAACCGACAAGATCGCCGATCACTTCGCCATCCTCTTTCAAAATCAGTCGCGGGATGCTGCTGACGTCGTACTGGTCTGCCAAGTCTTGACGGTGGTCGACGTCGATCTTTCGGACTTCCACTGGCAGGTTCGCTTTCGCCAGGTCAACCAGCTCTTTGTCGACCATGCGACATGGCGGACACCACGGCGCACCAAACTTCATCAACACCAACCCAGACGACCCCGATTCGGCATCGTCAAATGGGTCGACCTGATGAGAAGCGGACGTCACCTCAGCGGACTCGCTGTCACCTCCAGACTCTGACGAATCGCCGAAGTCAACCGCCATCGCGAGAAACGCGATCGACCCCACCACGCCAATCAGAAGCAACACATATTTCATTTCTATTCACCAACGGATGAAAGCAAATCGCGTTCGGCCGGTCAGCCAACCCAGGAGTTTTCAGGAATCAGCGGCTGACGCTACAGCCCGCTCGGCCAAACGTTGCTTCTTAGAAATGACGGAGCAAACGGGGGATCCGCCAGATGAAAGCATTTTTTTGAACCCCTCGTGCCGCCACGGCCCAGCCGGAACAGCTGGCCTAAACCGAACCGCCCAATTGACGGATGCCCCCCAGCTCAATCAAGTCAATACAGCTCAATCCAGCGACATCAGACGTGGCATCTGTCGTAACAAGAACCTCGGCAACACTGCCAAACACTTGCCACTGACAGGATCGATTGCAACCGAAGCGGTGAATTGCTGATCAATGGCCGCACCGCCGATCGCGCCCTCTGCAACGCGGAGAAACTTGTTCGCCTTGCTGGCATCATCAACCCAAACGACCACCGGCAAACGATCAAAATAGGCCTGTGTGCCGACCCACCAATGTTTGGCATCACAAACACGCACCTGCAAACCTTCGGGTGCCAACACCTCGGCAAGGGCATCGGCGGCGGAAACACCTGGCCCCATCTTTGGCATCATCAAATCGCCTGGCCCGAGCGCACGCTTGCTGACTTCCAACCAATTGACGAAAGACGTTGCCCCGTTGGTTCGAGCGATCCGACGAATCAATGATGACATCGCCAAAGGTTCGTCCGTCGCCCCACCAGAATCGCCCCCGGAAAGCTCTGGCCATGCCTTTACTTGCGATTCATAGGAACCTAGCCATCGCGACACATTCTCGTCGCTGACCTTTCCCGGTTTTCCACGAACCCGTCGAATCGCTTCGCAAACCAAGACCGACAGTTGCTTGGGCCCAAGTTCCACAGGAACCTGCACGGCATCAACATTCTCGTCCGTCTGTCGCAACAGTTGTCGAGCAAGTTTGACAGCCGATGCGTGGTCGTCCAAATCACTCAAGTCGATCGCGTCCGTCAGAACGGCCGCAAATCGGTCCTCGAGTGGATGCACGCGGACGCCGTAAGGTTGCTTTTCGAAGCTCGCACCAATCGCCTCGCAAGCAGACGTCAACGCCTCTTCAATATCAACCCACTTTCCAACCGGCAACGGTACGGGGGTCGTCAACGGAGTCCCCGTAAGGTCAAACGAAATCCATTCAACATCGATTGGCACGCCAGTCATCTGGGACAGCAACATTGCAAAGTCACCAAGTGGATAACCGTCCGGGCTGGCGGGCTGGAACGCGATCGTTACGCCCAGTGCCGCGGTCAGATTGACGGGAGTCGGCGCCGCAACGGCGACTTCCAATTTGAAGTCGTCAGACGCCGCCCGATCGAGTTCGATTTCGTCGATGGTTTTCGGGGCGGGCGCGTCACTGGCGAGGTGAGGGCGGTCAATGTCCATCCCGACTAAAAACGGTTTCAACGCGTCTGGCAATTCGGTCAATGTTGGCGCTTCGGGACCCTCGTCGCGATCGCCCCCCGGCGTTGCAGGCTGAGCCGGATTAAATCCGTCGAGTGGATTCCCAGGCAAGAGCGGATTGTCGGGTAGCAATGGGGTATCCGGCAGCAACGGATTCTGCGGCAATAGATCACCGGGAATCGCAGAGGGATTGCCTGGCGGATCCGTCGGCTGCGATGTTTCGGTGTCGGTTTGCTGGTCGGGCTCCACAATGTTCGTGTCGGTATCACTCACGTCCGTGGCATCTGATTCAGCTGGCTCGGTAGGAGTTTCAGCAACGCTCGGCTGACCATCAACATCATCGATTTCGGCGGAGCTCGAATCATCCGTATTTGCTTGATCCGACTCCGACTGGCCTGGCCTCTCAGCCGGATTATCGAGCGTGACTTGGCCATTCCCATCATCGCGCAACAAGACAGTCAACAGAATGATGATCGACAAGATGGCTGCGACCGAAGACAACGCGATGACAACCAGCCGACGACTCTTGGCAGATTTATTACTTTGCCAATCCAGCGTGCTTCCGAATTCAGACGGCGGTGCCGCGGCATTCGTCCCATCCGCGCCATCGTCTGTGAACGTGTCTAACCCACTGGGATCAGCAAAGCCGCTCGGCGCCGCTCCCGACAGATTGGCGACGGTATCGCTATCACCAACAACAGGCGGGGGCGCGGTTGTTTTCGCGGCACCGAACCCCGGTTGGGCTGCCTGCCCCGGATCAGGCAGCGGCGGTTCGCTGCTGAATGAATCTTTGGTTATCGCGTCCGAATCGACCGGACGATCACCGATCGCGATCGGCGGCACCACATCGGCCATCGAACGCGACAACTGCACCATCGATTGGCATTTTGGACAGGCCACGATGCGATCGACGAGCGACTCACGTCGAACGCTTAGCCGACTGCCGCAGGTAACGCAGGTCACAGTGAAAGGTTGAAACGACAAAAAACCGCTCAGGATTTGGGACGACCGTGGTGGGAACGACAGGCCGCGCCGCCCACCGAGGACTCGTTGCGAGGCCTTCTTATCTTAACACGGAACTACAGTGATCTGGACACATTGGTGTGGGCCTGACAGCGGCAGATCGCTAGGATGCATCATAGAAATGTGACCTAAATTGTAGGAATTCCAGTCAACGTAAATCCCCACCGTCCGCCATTTTTCGCGGGCACAGACCCTAAAGTCGTTAAAGTTGTTTACATCCCCCATGCTGGACACTCGGCGTTACGACGATCGCGAACATTTGCTGCTGGCATCGTTCGCGATGCACAGTCGCGATACCGCTGGGCGTCAATATGAAGAATCCGATCACACCTATCGTGGGCCGTTTGCACGTGACCGGGACCGCATCCTGCACAGCAGCGCGTTTCGACGGCTGTCAGGCAAAATGCAGGTTTTCACCGGCGAGATGGGGATCTATCACCGCACCCGTTTGACCCACACGTTCGAAGTCGCGTCGATTGCTCGCACGATGGCTCGCGTCTTGCGATTGAACGAAGACCTGACCGAAGCACTCGCACTCGTCCACGACATCGGGCACCCACCCTACGGTCACTGTGGTGAAGACGCACTTAGCGATTGTATGCAGCACGTCGGCGGTTTTTCTCACAACGCGTTTGCGTTGGTCATCGTTGAACAATTGGAAAAACGCTACGAGTCATTTCCTGGTCTGAACCTGACCCGCGAAATCCTTGACGGCCAAGATGTCCGCGCCCACAAAGCCGAGGCCGCCGTCGGACGATCCCCACTGCTCGAAGTCCAACTTGTTGATGCCGCCGACTCAATGGCATACGACGCCGCAGATGTCGATGACGCATTGCAGTTGGGCTTGCTGACGATGCGCGAATTGAGTGAACTCGCGATCGTCCGCCGCGCGATGTCTTCGATCGCCGCGAAACAAGGTTCCGGCGAAGTGCGCCAACAGCGACAGTTGCTTGTCCACGAACTGATCGATTTGCAGGTCACAGACTTCCTAGAAGAAGCGACCGAAAGCTTGATTACCTTCAATGGGCAATCGGCAACGGATATCCGTGACGCTGGCGTGCGTCTCGAACATAGCGATCAACTCAGCAGAGAACGTGCCGAACTGGAAGCGTTCCTGTTCGACGCGGTGTATCGCCACCCACGGCTAATACCGGTTCGCCGGGCCGCATACCACCGGCTTCAAGACATGTTCGAAGTCCTGGTCAACGCGCCAGAACGATTACCGCTTCGATTCCGTCGACGCTGTGACGATCAACCGGTCGCCGCCGTCGTCGGCGAATACCTCGCCGGAATGACCGACAGTTTCTGCGATCAACAATATCGCTACGCTACCGACGGCAGCACCGGACCACTGGCCGATTGGTAGTCGCCGTTACGCGGACAACGTCGCCACGATCGGAGCACCTTTCGTCACAATCACGGTGTGCTCGAACTGCGCCGTCAAATTGTCAGGATGCCCCAGCAACGTCCAACCATCGTGCGATTCGGTTACGCGAGTGCTGTGCGTCGACAAGAAAGGTTCGATGGCTAAAACCTGGCCGTATTTCAGTTTTCGTCGGTCGGCCGCGTCGAAGCAACTGACAATCCCCTCTGGCTCCTCGTGCAAGCTTCGGCCAATGCCGTGGCCTCCAAGGTTTCTGATCACCTTGAACCCATGCGCTTTTGCGGTCGACTCGATCGCTTGACCAATCCGGTTGATCGGTGCGTTAGCACGAACACCGGCAAGAGCATTTTTCAGTGCGAGCTCCGCCGCTCGACAGAGCCGCGCTTTCGTCTTCGAAATTGGTGGCACCACAACGGTCCCACCCGTATCCGCAAAGTAGCCATCGAGTTCTGCACTGACGTCGACGTTCACCACATCACCCGGCTCGATCTTGCGAGGCCCAGGAATGCCATGCGCCGCTTCGCGATTGATGCTGATACAAGTCGCGCCCGGAAATTCGTAAATTGCTCGCGGTGCCGATGTCGCACCAAATTGCTGCAACAGATCGGCACCCAATTGGTCTAACTCTGCCGTTGTCATCCCCGGCTCGATCGCGCCAAGCATCGCATCACGCACTTTGGCGACCACACGTCCGCTTGCCATGATTCCATCAACATCGTGCTGATTTTCGACGGTCATTGATACAGGTCCTCGGGGCAAGCAACAAAGTAGGTGAAAAGATCGGACGGTTGCCAAATTCACCAGCAAGTTCAATCGATCCGATCACTCGCTGACAAGACCAAATCACAGCGAAACGGCCCTTTCGAGCCAACGGCGCAGACAAGGAGGTATTCCAAACACGCTAATTGGCCTTCTTCTTCGCAGCCTTCTTCTTCGCAGCCTTCTTCTTCGCAGCCTTCTTCTTCGCAGCCGAGCCGCCTCCGGCGTCCAGCAACTTGATGAACGCAGGCGGCAGTTGCTTCTCTCGTGCGAATTCGATCGCCGTGCAACCGATGACGCCTGCACCATGGCTCACCAAGGCTGCGATGACGTTCGCCTTTGGCTGTGGGCTCTCCATCGCTTTCATCAGCGGAGTGCTACCATGAAATGCCGCGTTCACATCAGCACCGGCTTCCACTAAACAGTCAACCACCTTGGGATCGGTGATCTTCGAATGCAACGCATTCCTGCCATTTTTGTTGGGGCCGACCGAGGCGTGATGAGCCAATAAAGCGGCAACCAATTCTTGAGCATTCTTTGGCGCCGACGCTGCCTCCATCAGTGGCGTGATCCCGTATTCGTTTGGAATATCCGGCGACGCCCCCGCATCGAGCAACAGTTTGGCCGCGACGAGATCCCCTTCCTCACAAGCTTCGCACAACGCAGTCGCCTGAAACTGATCGGTTTGGGCGTCTGGATCCGCCCCATGATCGAGCAGCATTAGCGCTATCTTGTAACGCCTATTTTGGATCGCGAACTGTAGGGCCGTGCGATTGCCACCATCAAACAGTCGTTCGTTGATTGGAAACCCATCCAACAAACCGTTCTGAACTGCTTTCTCATTGCCCGTGCGGATCGCGCTCGCGAACGCTTTGACCAATGCTTTCTGATTCACATCAATCTCCTATGTTTCCGCACAAACTGACAACCATCCCAAGCTCGAAAGCAGCCGTCGCTTTGGCATACAGCGCGTCGACCGCATCTGATTCACTGTTTGCATAAGCAACTTGGATATGGTTCGCTTTGTGGCGAGCCATCATCTGATTCCGGGACACGCCACGTAGGACGGCATGCATGATTGGCCACTGGGAAGTCGTCGCATCCCAACGCCGCTGCGTCTCTTCGGGCGGCAACTCGATAGCATCGGCCAAGCCCAGATCCATCTTCAATCGGTCGTCTTCGACATAGATCCGCGACCAAATGACAACGCCAGGCTTGCTAATGCCGCGCACGGTACTGCCACCGGATGGGAAATACATCGGAGGCTGCCGATACCCTTCGGCACCATTCCAGCCACCGACGAAGTGGGCCGGTGGCGCGGCGCCGCTGATTTCCAATACCCAGACTTCTTCGTCGGTCGTTCCGGAAAGATCACGATCTGACCAACGCAAATCGTGCAGGGTGTTTTCCGTCGGCTGGCCAAGTGCCGAATGTACCCTTTGTGTGAGCAGTCCATCCAATCCCGCGCACTCGTCGACTTCGTTGAAGTGCGTTAACGCACGATTCGGATACAGCACCTCGGCCCCCTCCCGATCCATAACCGGCGGCCGATCGGTATTGTTGAGCATGCCTTCAACAAGGTCGCTTGCCGGAAGCAGATCTTTCAACCCTTGCTGATACTGGATACCGATAGCGTCGCAACCAAAATCCGCAGCAATTCGTACGGCGGCGACATACATTCGGCATTGGTCCAAAATCTGTGCGTCCGTCAAGTCACTCGTGTGCTCAGGTCCGGTATGGAACTTCATTCCCGCCTTGTCCAACCAATCACGAACTGCCTGTGCGTCTGATTCTGAAACCTGCTTGGTTTCGAAGTACAGGGCAGACTGGCTTAGGCGTTCCTTGAACACTCCCGTCGCGTTCAGAAGATGATCGGGAATGATCGCGTTGAACATCCCCATGCAACCTTCGTCAAAGACGCCCAAAATCGCTTTTTCGCGGCGCAGCGTTGTCGCGATTTCTTGGCCGGCCTGACGCGCCATTTCACTTGCCACCGACGGATCGAACGGTCGCACGTGTGTCGTGTCATGTTCCACCTCGCCGCTGGTCAGCCAACGACTGAGCTGCTGCGTGAACCATTCGTCGTCGAACGATTCGCTCCATAGCGAACTGTATTTCACACCGGCTTTACTGAGCGATCCGTTGAGATTCAACAGTCCGACCAGCCCCGGCCAAGTCCCCGACCAATTGGCCACGGTCAAAATCGGTCCCCGGTGCGTCGTCAATCCGGCCAACACATGATGAGAGTATTGCCACACCGCTTCGGCGACGATCAATGGGCTGTCGGGGTCAAGCTGGCGAAACACCTCAAGACCTTGACGCTGCGACGCGATAAAACCGTGCCCGCGCTGCACATCAAACTCATGGCCGCGTTTAACAGTCCAACCTAATTTCCCAATCGCCGACGAAAGCGCGGCTTCCATCTCCGCTTGGGCCGCCCAACAAACTTGGTTTGCAGATTCTCGCAAATCGCCAGAGGCGATCAAGGTAACAGTATTTGCCATCTATCTTACGGTGGGGAAAATGAAACGGTGGGTGGGGAGGGATCTCTGTCTGACGATAACAAAAGAATCGCCATCGCGATTCTAAGAAGTTGGATCGGTCTGGCTTGACGATTGAACTTGCTCGGCAAGCTTCCGATAGCGCCGATAGATCTCATCATACGTGTTCTGGTCAGCAAGCTTGGGTTTGACAATCCTACGCTGATCTTCAGGAACGGACGCCATCGCAGTTGCGGCTTGAGCAATCGATTCGAAACCGCTTTTGTCGGTACCGGCAGCAAACATCCCCAGAACCGCAGCGCCGACTGCCGGACCTTGCTGCGAAGGATGAACTTCGATTTCGCTGGCCAAGACATCTGCATAAACTTGAATCAAGGCGGGATTGTGATGGGGCAGTCCACCGGTCGCGACAAACTTGTTGATGGCAACACCACCTTCACGAATCACGTCGACGATCCAACGAAGTCCAAACGCTGATGCCTCTAAAAGCGCCCGATAGAGATGCGCCGGTGTGGTCTGGAGCGAAAGTCCCGTCCAAGCGCCTTTCACGGCTCCGTCCATCAACGGTGTTCGGCACCCGTTCATCCAGTCCAAACACAACACGCCTTCAGCGCCAGCGGGCAACTTCATTGCATCGCACGCGAGTTGCTCGAACGAATCCAGATTCAGTGTCTTTAACAGCCAAGCAAAAGCGTCACCCACCGCCGCCTGTCCGGTCTCATAGCCATATAGCCCCGGCAAGATTCCGCCGTCGACGATACCGGCAACACCAGGAACGGTTCGAAAGTCAGGTGCGTTCAACATGTGGCAACTGCTCGTTCCCATGACCATCACAAGCGTCCCCGCTTCGGCTTCGCCAACACCGGGAACGCCGCTGTGCGCATCGATCGTCGCGGCTGACACAGCGATTCCTGCACGCAACCCCATTTGTGTCGCCATCGATTCACAGAGGGTTCCGGCACGTTGTCCGGGGGACAGCATCCGCCCTGGCATCTTCTCCGCTGCGGCCTCGGCCAACCTGGGATGCACGGCGGCTAGATATTCCGCGTTGGCATAGCCGGTGTCCGCGGACCACAGCGCCTTGTATCCGGCTTGACACGTCGACCGAGGCAGCGATTCGGCTGCACCGCCCACCAGTTGCCAGACAAACCAATCGCCCCCTTCAAGCCAAACCTCGGCGGCATCGGCAACGTCTGACGCAAGCTCGATCGTTTCGAGCAGCTTTGGAAAAAACCACTCCAGCCCAATGATTCCGCCATAGCGATCCAAAAACGCTTCGCCTCTCTGCTTGGCGATATCATTCATCCTGGTCGTCTGCTCGATCGCACCGTGATGTTTCCACAACTTTGGCCAAGCGAGTGGAACGTTTGCGAACGAAGCCAACTGACAGAGTGGCGTCCCATCCGCAAGTGTTGGCAGCATCGTGCAACTTGTGAAATCAACGCCGATGCCAACGACGCGATCGGGATCAATCGAACTGGCCTCGAACACCGCGCGAGTCGCTACGACAGCAGAGTCGATCCAGTCCTGTGGACATTGCAAGGCATAGCGTGCGGGCAGCGGCTGAGAAGCCCCCGGAAGGCGATCCAGAATTTGTCCGTTCGCATAGTCGTTCGAGAACACACCGAGCTCGCTGCCTCCCGCATCAATCAAGACGGCACGAACAGATTCGGTACCAAAGTCCAAACCGAGAGCAACAGGAAGATCATCGGACGGCGGTTGAGCCGGTGTGCGCGCAGGCATCGTCATCGGAGGGTGGGGAGGGGGAGAAGCTTGCCAGCACAGGATTCTATCAGCGTCTACCTGCACCGTGTGCTTTCACCATCTCTCAGCAACTGTGAACAATCCAGGCACTGCGAACAATCACTGCCAACAACTGCGAAACTGACATTCGCACCTTTCTACGGCACAACAAGCGTGACGCGTAACGGCAGGCTTTCGATCACCATCGGAAGCCTGCCGATATAATCGCCATCGAGTTCGAAGGCGACTCGCTCGTCCGACTCGATGCGAATCCGATGCGTTTGAAAGCGTTCGATATCCTGATGCCGCTCTAAACTCCCGCTCAACGCTCCCGCGACATAACGCAGCCCACTGATCAGGCCACGTCCCGACATTGCCACCACGTCGAGTTGGCCGTCGTCGTCGATTGCGGTCGGTGCGATTTGCAAACCCGCCGCGTAGCGTGGCAAATTAAAGACCATCGCCCACCGGCAAACCGTTTCGTCGATCACGGTATCGTCGTCTGCCAAGCGACTGATGCGGATTTTGGGGAACCGATACCGCTGCAACGTTTGCAAGATCGGAGCAACATAGCTGGATCGGCGAATGTGACCTTTACGGCGAAGATGCAATCGCCGAACAACTTCGGCATCAAAGCCGGCAGTGGCCATGATCAGAAACAGCCGCCCATTCGCGGTCGCCGCGTCGATGCGTCGAATTTTTCCGCCAGCGAGTGAAGCGAACACCGCTTCAGCCGTCGACGCTTGGCCGACCATTTTCCCGACCAAGTTCTCCGTCCCCATTGGCATGGGCAGCAACGGCGTCTCCGGAAGCGTGCGTGATGCGACTAGCCCAAGTGTACCGTCACCTCCTGCCGCAATCACAACCGGTTGGGGTGCGCCGACATCGGCGGCATGCCTCGAAATTCTCGCCAACTCATCCGGACAGCCGACTTCATGAAACTTCAATCCACGCTCACTCAACAGCTGACGAAGCAGCGGGATCTGCTCTCGATTGGCGCCGCTTCCTGCTTTCGGACTCGTAAACAGCAGAATCGGTCTTGAAAGCAGATCCATCGGTGGGCACGGCACAGCGAGAGGAACAGAACAGATCGACATCACAGAAGCAGCCTTGCGTATCAGACGCCCTTTGCGGTGAGTAAAACCGATGCCCGGATGTGAAACGCGAGGTTTCACAACGAAAGCGGCAAATTTCTTTTCAAATCGGTCAGACACTGCCCGTTGAGTGCCTAAATCTGCCTTGTGGCGGCGCTGGATTGATTGATACCACCGCATCTGGTGCAAAACCGTCCAATGCGCGTAATGCATCGCGCCCGGATCGATCCGGGTGATCGAATGGTTCGTCATGGAAGACGGACTGCCAAACCTGCCGGAATAGCTCGTTTTCGCCCTATGGAACTACCCAACAATCTCGGCCAAACAGCCAAGCACTTGCTGATGGTATTTGTCATCACGCTCGCCGGAGCGGGACATGTGTCCGCGCAGTTCGGTGGTGCGGGGGGCATGGGAGGTATGGGAGGCGGAGGTGCCGGCGGAAGCGGCGGCGCCCCGGGGCCTTCCGAGCGTCCCAAATTCCGTGACTTCAAACACACCACAGACACCCTGGGAATCGGGCGTGAAAGCGGCGATCAAGTCGTCTCTGCCGTCACCGTCCAAGGCAACAAGTCCGTCGGCCAGCACGAAATCCTACAAAAACTGGAAACCAAATCAGGTCGATTCTATCACCGTGAAACGCTGCTAGGCGACGTCCACCGATTGAATGAAATGCGGGTCTTTGACCACGTCACCTTCCGCACCGACGAAACCCCGAAAGGCGTCGCGGTGACGTTCATCGTCCATGAACGACCACTGATTACCGAGGTGATGTTCCACGGTGCTCGCGGGATGAATGAGCGTGAATTGGCTGGACGTGCGGGCCTTGCTGTCGGCGACCCACTCAGCGAGTTCGCTGTCGAATCGGCCCGTCGCCGGCTGATCGATTTCTACAAAGAAAAGAAATTCAACCAAGTCACGATCACGACATCGATCGGTTTCGGTGATGTCCCCGGTCGCGTCGTGTTTCGGATCAACGAAGGCCCTCTGGAACGAATCAAATCAATCGACGTCATTGGGAACACGATCCTGAGTGACGCCCGATTGAAAAAAATCATCAAGAGTCGCGAAGCGCCGCTCGGAGTGGTCCTCTGGGCTTTCAACTCCGCTGATCTTGCACAAATCGACAAAGACGTTGACCTTTTGGCGGCACACTATCGCAATCTCGGATACCTGACGGCAACAGTCGGCCGTCAAATCGAGTACGACAAAAGCGGCAAGTACCTACACGTCACCTTTGTCGTCAACGAAGGCAAGCGGTTCCAAATTAAAAACATCCAGATCGTCGGCAACCGCTTTGTCACGGAAGATTCGCTGCGTCAGCGGCTCGAATTGAAACCCGGCGACATGTTCGACGGCACCGTATTGCGACGCGATGTCGGCGAGATCGTCTATGGATATGGCGAGCTAGGGTTTATCTACGCCGATGTCCAACCGCAAACGATCATGCGGGAAGAAGAAAACATGGTCGATTTGGTCTACAAGATCGAAGAAGGCGATCGCTGGAAAATCGGCGAAATCCGCGTCAACATCGAAGGCGAACCGCACCTGATGCGGGAAACCGTGATGCTGAACTTGCTCGACCTGCACGAAGGTGACTTCATCGACCGCCGACTTTTGGAAGTCGCTCGCCGACGGATGACACGTGGCCAATTGCTGGAAACGAATCCGCAAATCGCGGACCCACCAGACATCATCGTCGAACCGAAGGAGGATGCGTACTAATGAACGCTCCGACCAAACGATCGACCAGCTCCATTGCGAAACACTTCAAGAATCCTTTTTTGCACACACGGCCAACGATGCTCCGACTTGATCGCCATGCCAACTCCGACGCAAGTCAAACCGACGTGTCGAAGTCGACGGGTGCCACACGCCTTTTCAAAGCGTGTGCGATGGAACTGAAGTCATGCCTCTGGGATTCGCAAACGACACAGAGCAAACTTTCGCTCAAATCAATCGCCGCTGCGGCCGTCGCTGCAATCGGTTGCTTCGCCAGCGATGCTTCGGCACAACAGTTTGACCCGTATGGTGGCGGATACACTCAAACCGCTCCGCAATACGCTAATCCACAGCAAACCGCGACACCACGGAACTACACCCCGTCGCAATACCAAGTCCAGCCGGGCCTGAACACACCGCCAAGCTATACCAACCAGCCGGCTCCCCAAAGCCAGCAGGGCTACGGGAACCAGCCTAGCTACGCCACATCCGGCGCTGGCGTTCCGCAGCCGCAAACAAACGTACAGCCGGCCCCATCTGTTGCGGCCGCCCCTGAATTTCCACCACGGATGTTCGGGCCCCGCACCCAATCGCTGATGCCCGGCACTTCTGTGCCAGGAAGCGGGACTGCGTATCCGCCAATCGGGACCGATCCGGTCTACACACCCAACGTCCGCACCGCAGATTTGCTGATCAACGGCTTTCCCGCGCGAACCGGGCGAATCATGCTCGGTGGTGCGGTCAATAGTGATGCCGGGGTGACCGGACAAATCACAATCGATGAACGCAACTTTGACATCAGTCGCTGGCCGCGTTCTTTCAGTGACCTGTTCAGCGGCACCGCGTTTCGTGGTGCCGGCCAAACGTTTCGACTGGAAGCCGCACCCGGCAGCGTGTTCGACCGATACAGCTTGCAATTCGCCGACCCAAACTTGTTCGGGTACCTTCCGATCAGCTTCTCAGCCAGTGGATTCCTGTACGACCGTCGGTTCAATGACTGGGACGAAGAACGCCTGGGCGCGAAAGTGTCCCTGGGCTATCGCATCACTCCCGACCTGTCATTGGCAGTGGGCGTCGGCGGGCAGAACGTTGACATCAGCCGACTCCGCTTGCCCGGCGTCTCTGCCGAGCTCGACGCTCTTGTCGGCGACAACGAACTCTATACCGGCAACATCACGCTGACCCACAACACGCGTGACAACCCGATCCAGCCCAGCGAAGGTCACTACTTCCAATTCAAATTCGAAGAAGCGTTTGGTGATTTCGACTACGCCCGCTTCGAGCTCGAATACAGAACCTACTGGCTGCTCGCTGAGCGAGCCGACGGCAGCGGAAAACAAACGATTTCGTATAGCACTCAGTTTGGCTACAGCGGCGACGATACCCCGATCTTCGAACACTTCTTCGCCGGTGGCTACGCGACTCTACGCGGTTTCAATTTCCGCGGTGCTGGACCGGTCGCGGGCGGGCGCAACGGGATCCAAGTTGGGGGCCAATTCGAGTGGCTAAACTCTGTGGAGTATATGTTCCCCATAACGGCAGATGACGCGTTCCGAGGCGTCTTATTTTGCGATTTTGGTACCGTCGAAGAAAGCGTGAAGCTGGATTCTGATACATTTCGTGTGTCCCCCGGTGTTGGATTCCGTGTTGCGATCCCAGCCCTTGGACCTGCACCGCTCGCATTTGACTTTGCATTCCCTGTCAACAAAGGCGAATTCGACGACGAGCGAATGTTCAGCTTCTACATGAGCCTCATCAAATAGCCTGCGTCCCTTCCCCTGCGTTCGAAGTACATGTCCGTACCGTGGTCCGAACAGATCCAGCAGCGGTACCGGTGTGTGCTCACCGACGACCTTCGCGCCTGGTTTGACGACGAGATTTGGCGATCCGCTGATGATGGCGGTGGCCAACGATTCCTGCTCGCGATCGAACCGGAAGCCCTGTTGGCACCAGCCCCGCATGCGGTCTGGCCGGC
Organism: Rhodopirellula sp. MGV; assembly: GCF_002251265.1. Taxonomy (NCBI): domain Bacteria; kingdom Pseudomonadati; phylum Planctomycetota; class Planctomycetia; order Pirellulales; family Pirellulaceae; genus Rhodopirellula; species Rhodopirellula sp. MGV. Next base: position 162,875 of record NZ_NPDI01000073.1, read on the forward strand.
CCTGATGCCATGCGATTTCCTGCCGCTGATTTCCAACGGAATCGGCGACCACCTTTGTGTTCGCCTTGGCCAAAACAATCGCCCCACTGAAATCGTTCAATGGTTCCATGGCGGCGGCGACTGGATTCCCTGGGGATCGTCACTCTCCGAAGCAATCTACTTCGACTCGGTACGGCAACAACTCCCCGGCGGACAACGCGAGCATGCGTTCGCCGCACTCGAAGATGACTCGCCCCCCCGCGACTCCCACGCGGTCGACGACTGGGCGATCGGGCGATTGAACGGACGCGTCAACCAACTCACGCCGAATAATGCCCCCGAACAGCTCGCCGAGCATCTGCTTCAATGCAAACTCTCTGAGGTCGCTGTCCGCTGCCAGCTTTGCATCGCGGCGATCGACAACCCAGCCCTCCAAGAGCTCAGCCATAGCAAATGGAAAAGCGTGCCGGCTGTCGAGAAGCAACAGTACCTGTTTGATTGTCGCCTCGTGCCGCAATCGCTCGCATTAAATATCGGCCTGCAAAGCGATACTGCCTGCGCCGCACAGGACTGGGCCAAGGTCGCCGAACACTGCCAAGCGATCGACACACGGCGACACGACCTCGCCTGGGTCTACGACTTATGGGGCTACAGCTTTGAACGGAGTGACAACCGCGAACGAGCAATTGCATGCTACCGGAAAGGCCTGCAGTGCTCAGTATTCACCGACCAAACCGTTCGCGTCCGGACACACGCTTTCATCAACGAAGGCCAAAAATTCTCCGCCTCGAGGTTACAGCAACTTGGCTACCGCAGCGCAGACCCGAGTGAGCAAGAGTACCTAGACTGCCTTGCCGCCAACGACGCTGCCGACCGCCGACAAATGGTGTTCGACCACTTTGCGAACCGAGCCCAAAACGCCGCGCCCAATGATACCTACCAAGCACTCATGAAAGCCGGCTGGGACCTTGGCGCAGAACCGATGCCGGCTTACGGAGAACTGCTCAGCCAGATCGCCAACGCAGCCGAATCGGCTGGCATGGCCGCCGTCGCGACGCTCGCATCGACACACCGCGACTGCTTCAAAGAACGCTACGGAATCTAGGAATCGCGTTTGCTCCAACGCAGCGTGACAACCGGCAACTTCCTGTGCCAGCACCAACTGAGCCGTTACGCGCTAACGTCGGTTACCAACGATCGGGATACAGACACCAGCCAGAATCGCTAGCACCGCAAACGCTGAGCACGAGCACGAGCACGAGCACGAGCACGAGCACGAAAGGCATTAATGCACGAAAAAACCGACGCTAGCGTGCGTCAGCAAATGAAAATCCAATTTGCAATCCGCTCGGCTCCCCTCTTCAACCGCAGCATTTTCACCTGCGGCCATCGGATCGAGCGACTCATCACTTCGTCCGCCACAACAAGCGGACGAAGGAACGATCAGCCTTGAACTAGCCAGCCATTCTGGTGATGCGGTTTCCTGGCTGCGCGATCTCGGCAGCGTTGGGCTGGTAGCGATACTGCATTAGATACGCGTCTTCGATCGTGTCGTCATAGAAGTCTCGCAAGACACTGATCGCACGGAAGCCGAGCGACTTAAAGAACAACTGGGCATCCAAGTTGGTTTCGCGGACTTCCAACATGATGCGATTGCGTCGTTCGTGCGAGAGCTTGCCGAACAACTTGCTGCACATCGCGTTGCCGACACCGTCGCGGCGGTGATCGGGGTGAACTGCGAAATTCAAAATGTGCAGTCGATTTTTGTGCAATTCATAGATCATGAACCCGACGATTTCGTCGTCTTTCTCAGCGACCATCCCGATGCAGTTCCGCTGACGCAGGCAGCGGATAAAGTCATCCTCGTTCCATGCAAATTCGAAGCAGGCTTTCTCGATTCCGAGAACCGATGGCATATCCCGGCGGATCATCCAACGAATATGTACACAGACCGGGGTTTCTTTGGCTTGTTTCACTTCTGGTCTCCTTTCCAGCGCGACGAGTGCCCCGGCCGGCGTTTGGAAATACGCGGGGACATCGAATTAGTTCCGTCAACCAAATCAGCAAAGCGTCCCGTTCATCAAGCCGTTTGCCGTTTCGCGAAAAATAGCAGACGGCCTTTGGCGAACCAATACGGATTAGGGACACTTTCGCGGTTGACCGAGATCAGTCGTCAGTGCTGGAAAAAACAGGGCACGCAAACGTACCCGTGATCAGGTGTCATGGTTCACCTGACCCCGGGCGACACACGCGTTTGTGGGGCAAGGTTATTCAAGCGGGTTGTCGCTTTACCGCCAAGCAAAAAAGCCGCCGAATCGCTAAAAAACTGGTACTAACTCAACGCAGCTTGCCAAAGCCCCAAGGCGGGATTCTGGATGAAATAGAACTCGTTACCATCGGCGTCTTTATGCCACCCGTCGGTCAACGTTTCCGGGTTGTAGCGCTGCATCAACTCGTTGATATCGCCGGGCGTGTAATTCACCGAGCGAATTTCGTCTGCAGAAAGCTTCCCGGCCGCATAGACGACTTCGAAGCGGTTTTCCGAGGAGCCATGTACCAAGTGGGCAGCCGCCGAAGGGTTCGCCGCGAGGTCCTCGTTATCACGCACCAGATCGACGATTTCTTTTTTGGTCAGGTAGCCATAACGACGAATCAGTCGATCGATTTCGTGATCTTCGCCGAACTCCTCCACGGCAGGCCCCAATACGGTCAAGCGACCGCCATCGGCGATTGCCAATCGAGTCCGGTAGATGGCCTTGTTGCCAAGCCAGGTGCTCTTGAATTCGTTCGGATCCAAATACGCGACAATATGCTGAGGCGGTTTTTCCAGGTGGGTGATGTTGACGCGATACGAAAGATCCGCCGCTTTGAAAAACGTTTCGTGGTCGTCCCCGATATAAAGCCCACGCGTGTGAAGTGCACCGTCAGGCATCTGCTGGATGACAGTCAACGCATACAGCAGTGGCATCTCGCGACAAAACTGGTCTTGGGCATAGTTCAGGATCTGCCGCAATGGCGTGTTGGCTTGACCGAGCGTTTGCTCGATGCCGTAGACGGCGCTCAAATAGTGGCTTTCATTGATTCCCTCCGCGCCACCGGTGCCAACAAAGATATTTTTGTTGTAGTTCGCCATCCCGATCACTTCGTGCGGCACAACTTGGCCGATCGAAAAGATCAAATCGTGGCCACCGTCGCGCAGCAACTTATTGACCTGTGCCTGCCAAGGCCTGTCGTACAATCCGCCGGTTACATTGGAAACGAATTCGGCTGGGACAGTCCCCAAAGTCACGACGTCATCACGCCAGCGGTGTGGACGAAACAAGTCTAACGGGACACCGGGAAACATATGGTCCAGTTGCGCCGGCTTCATCGGGCTGTGTGTTCCGAGAGCTGGCATGATGTCGGCGATCGCGTCCCCCAGCATTTCGTAGCACAGCGAAGTAATCTCGCCTGCGCGGCTGAACAAACGCGTGTGATCGGGCGGCAGCAACAAAGCTTTCTTTGGTGCGCCGATCTTTTGAAAGGTCTCGTGCAACGCGGAACGCAGATCATCGCTCGTCAGCGACGTCGACTCGCTTCCGGTTTCGAAATAAATGGTCATGGGTAGGAGAGGGCGAAGAGTGGCAACGGAGGGAGCGGTACAAGCATCGAAAGGATAGAAGAGGCGTCAATGAGCAACCAGTAGGGTGTCTCGCGGACACACGATGGGTTTTAGACTCCGGCGGGTTCGATTGACGGCTGGGGTAGATCTTTGCTACCCAAAGTCGGAAGACGTCTTTTTAGCAACGATGACCACGGCCCGATGAACGCTTCCGACATGATTCCCTTCCGACGACTTGCCACCTTGGTCGCGATCGTTTCGATTGCGCTGGTGACGCCTCGCCGGTCCGCCGCCGAATCGCCCCTGGTTGACCGCTGGTCGCCCCCAGTCGAATCTTTCGAAACATTCCCGTTCACGCAAGTTGACTGGGAATCGATCGACAGTCCTGGGACCGCTGTTTCAGAGATTGCGTTAGTATCCGCCGAACTTCCCCTCGACTTGCCTGCCCTTCCGTCGAGCGAACCAAACGTCAAAACGGCGTCGATGCCAATCGGTGAGGCGATCGAATCAGGGCAGACCGGTGAAACGATGCCACTGGCCGAAGATTCGATCCGTTGGTACCAAGTGCCTTGGCAATGGCTGAAAGACGGCTGGAAAAATCACGCCGAGTTTGGCCTCGACGGCAGCAGCGGCAACTCACGTACGCTTGCCCTACAAACCGGTTTGGAGATGAAACGCAGTACCGAACGGTACACGTTGGAACTCGATTTCGATTACCGCAAAGCGACAACGCGCGGCGTCACAACCGAAGACAACGGGCGATACAACCTTGATTACAACCGAATGTACAAGGACTCGCGATGGTCAGCCTTTGGAAAGTTCGGTGCCGAATGGGACCAGTTCAAAGCGTTTGACCTGCGTCTGAACTTCAACGGTGGTGCCGGATATTATTTTATGCGCAGTGACGACGCGACACTCGCAACCCGGTTCGGTGCTGGTGCATCGAAAGAAATCGGTGCCCCAGATGATTCGTGGAAACCTGAAGCAGTGTTCGGCTCCGAAGCCAACTTTCAGGTTAACAAACGAAACCGAATCAAAGGCAAGCTGGAGTACTTCCCGGCCTGGGAAGACTTCTCGGATTTCCGTTTGGTCGCCGACGCGGCGTGGGAGATTTTGCTCGACGACGCCGAAAATCTGTCGCTAAAACTCGCCGTCACCGACCGCTACGACAGCACTCCACAGGGGGCGCGTCCGAACGACGTCTATTATTCGATGCTGCTGTTGATCAAGTTTTGATACGCGACCGACGATCTTCTGTCCGCACAACGAAAAATCCGCAGAGAATCCAAATGCCATGCTGGCTTCGGTTCCCTGCGGATCGCAGTTTGGTCAGATGCGTTCGCTTGGCTTAGATCAGCTTGGTTTCACCAGGCACGGCGAAGCTTGACTCGGGACGCGAACCTTCGTAATCAAAGTCCGCCGGGAACAAGTCCTGCTTCGATTCCTCGGTCAAGAAACTCCAATCGACCTTTTGACCGGTGTAAGCAGCCGTTCGGCCAAGGACTGCGGTCATCGAGCTGTCAGCGGTGTCTTTCAGTTCGACGATCGGGTTGCCGGCACGAATCGAATCGACCAAGTCTTTATGTTCTTGACGATAGGCATCCTGAATGTTGCCTTTCATTGACCAGATTTCGTTTCCTGACTTGTCATAGATCATCGCACCACCGTTGCTTCCCAAGATGGTCGCCGATCCATTGGATCCGTAGATACGATTGCCGACTTCAGATTGAGTCCCACGGATCTGACGACACATGAACGAGACTTGCCGGTCGCCGGAGTAGCTGAAATCGACCGACATGTTGTCCCACATCTCGCTGTCGTCGGGGCGAGTAAAGCGTCCGCCACCTGCGTAGGCCGATTCCGGTGGGCCGCCCATGACCCAGTTCATCACATCGACATTGTGAACGGCTTGTTCAGCGATTTGATCGCCTGACAACCAGACGAAGTGCATCCAGTTGTAGATCTGGTACTGCGTATCGGACATGCCTTCTTTGCGAGCGCGATACCAAATGCCGGTGCTGCAGTAGCGAGCGGTCATGTTGATCACGTCACCGATCGCGCCTTCGTGAATACGGCGGATCGCTTCAACGTAGTTGGTTTGTCGACGGTACTGAGTCCCGGTAACGATTGCGGTACCGTTCTCTTTGGCCAGTTGATGTGCGGCCAAACAGGTTCGGTAACCGGTCGGATCAACACACGATGGCTTTTCAGCAAAGACGTGCTTCCCAGCCTGGACCGCTTCCATTACATAGGTTGGACGGAACCCGGGCGGAGTCGTCATCAACACCAAGTCGATTTCTGGGTCGTCAAGAATCCGTTTGTAGGCATCGATACCGACATAGTTCTTCGACGCATCAACGGAAACCTTTTCACCGAATGTCTTCTGCAACCGTGGCAGGATCCCGGTCGCTTTTCCCGGATCAATATCAGCGGTCGCGACCAGCTTGATGTTTTCATTGATCGTCATCGTGTCGCTGAGCGCGCCGCTGCCGCGTCCGCCCAAACCGACAATCCCAATTCGGACCAATTCGGTGTTTGCCGCGGCTGCGTCGGCGGCATGTACAGCCGGTACGTGCATGGCTGCGGCACCCACGGTTGATGCCGCGACCGAACCTTTCACCATAAAGTCACGTCGTGATGACTTGTCTGATGCCTCGCTTGGCACATCGGGGTTGGAGTGATTGGATGTTTCGAAACGGTCTTGCATCACGAGAAATTCCTTAGCGGTAAAGTTGGCGGGGATTGATGCAGAATCGAGAGCTCTGCACCAGATCGAATGACGGAGGGAGGAGCACGCATTCTAATCGCCCGGGCGAGCAACGTGTATCAACAACGTCGCGAGTGGCCAACGCGAATCCCCCCGACGATCTCAATCCGCCACCAAAAGCCTGACAGTCTGCAAAAAGCCAGCTCCAACAGGAAAGTTGCGGCACGAACGACAGCGACAATTGACCGTCATGACTTCATATTTGCAGTCATCAAGATGCCCGCCACGCGATACAATCGCCCCCCAACGCAAACGACACAGAACACGCCGACGGAATCTAGAAAGGGATCCATGCCGCCGAAACGGCGTCTATCGCCGCCTTGATGCAGCCGGTCAAGGCTCTCGGAATCGCGCGCCGCAGCATTCAAATCCCCTTCGTGACACCGCTCATAAAACTGATAAACTTTAGAAATGACAGAACAACAACCAGCAAAACCTGCCGACCCGATGGTCGCACCCTCACGTGCCATCCGCCCACGTGGAACTGAAGATAGCCGTAAACTTGCCGCCGCGGCGGCTACCGTCGCGATCGACAACAAAGCACAAGAAGTCACCGTCTTGGACGTATGTGGCCAATCTGCCGAATTCGATTTGTTTGTGATCGCCACCGGGCAAAGCCGACGCCAACTACATGCCATCAGCGAACAAATTGACGACGCCCTCGAAAAAGGGCTGGGCGAAAAACGCTATGGCAGAGAAGGCTACGAAGAGAGCCACTGGATCGTGCTCGATTATGGCAACGTGGTGATCCATCTATTCGATGAGGAAACCCGTGAGTTCTACGACCTGGAATCTCTGTGGGCTGACGGTACCCCCATCCCACTTTCTGATCTCGGTGTGACAGCGCCCCAGTAATCCATTCCGCTTCCCCCCGATCGCCTTTCTTTTGCTCTACCCTTATGCCGCGACCGGGATCTGGGTCGCGCATGGTTATTTGGACCTACGATGCACATCCCTCAATTGCTTTCTCAGCGATTCGCGGACGCGATCGCGCGCAGCCCTTTCGCTGACCAAGTTGACGATATCCAGCGATTGGCCGGTATGATCCGCATCGCCGGAAATCCGAAGTTCGGTGACTACCAAGCCAACTTCGCAATGCCACTTAGCAAAATGGTATCGGGCAGCAACCCACGCGACGTTGCACAACAAGTCGTCGACCTCGCCGACCTCGACCAAATTTGCGAAGCACCAGAGGTCGCCGGCCCAGGGTTCATCAACCTGAAGCTACGTGACGATTTCATCACCAACAATCTTGTCGCCATGCTCGATGACCCACGATGCCTCGTGGGCCAAGTCGATTCGCCGAAGAAAATCCTGATCGATTATTCTTCGCCAAACGTTGCCAAACCGATGCATGTCGGCCACATCCGCACGACAGTCATCGGGCACTGTTTGGCACAAACCCTGGCCTTTATGGGCCATGAGATCATTACCGACAATCACTTGGGTGACTGGGGTACCCAGTTCGGGATGATCATTTATGGATACAAACATTTCGGCGATCCCAATGTCGTCGCGGCGGACCCGGTTCCAGAATTATCAAAGCTGTACCGACTCGTCCATCAACTGATGTCTTACCACAAGGCTGTCAGTTCGCTTCCAAAGCTTGACCACCAAATCGAAACGCTCTCCCTACAGCGTGAAGAAGCTCTCAAGGAAGCCGAAGCGGTCGAAGGCAAAGAAGCGAAAAAGAAACGCAAGCTTGCCGACTCGATTTCCAAAAAGATCGCCGGAAGCAAAGAAGGGATCGAAAAAGCCAAATCGACAATCAAGGCTATCGATTCCGATCCCGAGATGAAGTCGCTTGCCGAGAAACATTCCTCGATCGCGACCGCAGTACTTGAAGAAACCTCCAAACTGCACGCCGGAGACGAGGAAAACAAACAGCTGTGGGAACAGTTCCTTCCCCACTGCAAGGACGAAATCAATCGTGTCTACAATCGTTTGAATGTCTCCTTTGACCACACGCTAGGCGAATCGTTCTACCACCCAATGCTCCGTAAGACGGTCGACGATTTGCGTGAACGGGGCTTGGCGACGGAAAGCGATGGCGCGATCTGTGTCTTCCTAGACCAGTTCGATGCCCCCATGATCATTCAAAAACGCGATGGGGCTTTTCTTTATGCCACAACCGATTTGGCGACGCTGAAATATCGCGAGGAAGAGTTTTCGCCAGACGAAATTCTGTATGTCGTTGACGCGCGTCAAAGCGAACATTTCGAAAAGCTGTTTGCAGTTGCCGAGTTGACCAAACTGACGACGGCGAAACTGGTCCACGTCAGCTTTGGTACCGTTCTCGGCGAGGACGGCAAACCGATTAAGACACGCAGCGGCACACTCATCGGGTTGGAAAGCCTACTCGATGATGCGGTCGAAGCTGCCTATCAAGTTGTCTGCGATCCCGATCGGATTGTGAACTTGGAACCACCCATGGGAGACGACGAAAAACGCCAAGTCTCTGAAACCATTGGAATAGGGGCAATCAAATACGCCGACCTATCACATCACCGTACTAGTGACTATCAATTTAAACTTTCCAAGATGGTTGCCTTGTCCGGGAATACTGCGACTTACGCCCAATATAACTATGCGAGAACCCCAAGTATCCTGCAACGAAATGGCGTAACCGAAAAGGATGTACACCAACGCGTGGCTGAATCCGGTCTCATCTTGTCGCATCCCGCCGAACGCGACCTCGCATTAATGCTGATGCGTTTTGAAGAAGCATTGTCCAGCGTTTATGACGATTATGCGCCGAACCACCTCGTCGACTATGTCTATGGACTCGCCGAGTCATTCGCCAAATTCAATACGCAATGCCATGTACTTCGCGCCGAATCAAATGAGATTCAAACAACGCGATTGGCGTTGGTTGTTTTGACAGGACGAGTGCTTCAGCTAGGTTTGCGATTGCTTGGTATTGATGTCGTCGAACGCATGTAGATAGCAATTCGTTCAGCGACGCGTTATTAGTGCGCTAAAAAACCATGTATAAGCATCAGGTTTATCGGGGGGGACCTTGACGAACATGATTGACACTTGGTTTCAATGCCTTATTTTTACGAACGCGTGAGATGCTAGCCTCTTAAAGTAGGCGAGACACGGAGGGTTAATTCGATCCTTTCGCCTTCGCAAATTCAATGTTCCGAAACTGATACATGTGATCCGGGGCAACCGCGGAGACGGTTTCTTGGTGGTACGTTGAGGCTTAGAGTCTGATCGCAGGTCGATCGACAAACGCATCCTGACGATGATCGAATCCATTCACAAGTTTCTGGTACCTGAAATGGAAGAGGGTATTTGAGAAACCAATAGGTAACAAAGATGGCCAAAAAATCCGGTGGACCTAACAAATCTCTCGAGATCCGTAACTTCCTAGCGAAGAACCCCGAAGCCAAGCCTCGCCAAGTGGTCGAAGCGATGAAGGCTAAAGGGATCGACGTCTCGGCTCAATTTGTCAGCACGGTAAAGTCGACCAGCAAAAAAACTGGCGGCGTTCAACGTCGTCCGGGTCGTCCTGCCGGCACGACGAAGAAAGCAAGTGCAGCGGGACGCCGTCCAGCAGCAGCTTCGTCGGGCAACAAAATCTCTGTCGACTCGCTAATTCGACTGAAAGAAGTCGTCGAAGAACTCGGCATCGAAGAAACTCGCGTTGCATTGAACACGCTCGAAAAACTGAGCAGCTAAGCGAGTCGAACTTGCGACGGCCCAGCTAATCATGGCGGGACCGGGCAGTTCACAACCTTTCGAATGAAAGCCGTCGTATTCATCGCGAATACGAACGGCTTTTTTTGTTTCTAAAGATCAAAGATTGGCCAGCTCGAAATCTCGTTGACCGACGCCCCAAACGGTGCCGCAAAAGCGTGATGCCCTCCAATGCCGCTGGACCCCAAAGCACGCGGCGGGGTCGAGAACTATCCCCCCGTCGTGATGGATGACGGATAAAATCCTTGGGTCCGGCCGCTTCCCAAAACGCAACGGGGGTACTTCCCGCGCCGTTCACGCGTTGTGTATTGGAGCCAGCGGCGGATTGCACGGCATAATTGTCAAACCCGACACAGTTTTTTGTCTCGGTCAATAAAGCGGTCAGCCGACTTTTCCAGGCTTGGTGTAAACTGAGGCGAGCCTTCGCCCCCCTTTCGAACTGCCAGAATCTGTTTTCCACCCATGCAAATTCAGTCTCCTGAGGACTTCGCCCGCCGGATTGTTGATTTGGGACTCGCGGACCGTCGACTCGTCGAAAGCGCTATGGGCGAACTTGGCGGATCGGAATTCACGCTCGACGCGGTCGTCAATCAGATGCAACGGCGTGGTCTGGTGACAACGCTGCAGACAGAAAAGATCCTACGTGGTGACCGGATCGGGTATTTCTATGGCGAATACAAGGTTCTGTACCTGATCGGTGCCGGTACGTTTGCTCGCGTGTACCGGGCCAGCAAAGGCGACAAAGTATTCGCGGTCAAAGTCCTACGTAAACGCTTCCGTGACGAACCAAAGGAAATGGAGCAGTTCCTGCGCGAAGGCCAGATGGGACTGAAACTCCGCCACCCCAATATCGTCAGCATTTACGAGGTAATTGCGGACCCGCGCAACCCCTTCTTGGTCATGGAATTTGTCGAAGGGCAGACGCTTCGCGACCTCGTCCGATTGCGCGGCCAATTGCCTGTCGACCTGTCACTTAAACTGATGGCCGAGATCGCATCCGGTTTGGCCCACGCGGCAAGCCTGGGGATTTCGCACCGCGACTTGAAATTGTCAAACGTACTGATTTCGTCGGATGGAAAAGCGAAGCTGGTGGACTTTGGCTTGGCGGCATTGAGCGACCGGAAAAACCCGGACCAAATCGCCGATTGCCCGAACGCTCGCGCAATTGATTACGCGGCGTTGGAACGTGGTACAAACGTCCGCAAAGACGACCCACGCAGTGACATTTTCTTCGCTGGCAACATGCTTTACCACATGCTCGCCGGAACCCCAGCGCTTAGTGAAACACGCGACCGCTTGGCCCGATTGAACGTCACGCGATTCCAAGAAATCAAGCCGATCAACGAATACGTCGAAGGCCTGCCTGGCTTGGTCACCCAGCTGGTAGGCAAGATGATGGAGTTCAGCCCAAACGAACGAATCCAAAGCGCGGCGGCGCTGACGGCCGAGGTTCGGCGTGTGATCGATCAATTGGAAAAAGGTGTCACCGCGCCCCGTGACGAATCAGACAACACACCGGGCCAACAGTACGAAGATGACGACACGCCGACCAACGAAGGTGAAGGCTATGTCGTGATGCTGGTGGAATCCAAAGCGAACTTGCAAAATGCGATTCGCGAGCGTTTGAAGGCGCGTGGATATCGTGTCTTGATCATCCAAGACCCCAACCGCGCCCTTGCCCGATTTGAACAGGGCGAAGAAGCCGCCGCAGACTGCGTGATCTTCAGTGCGGCCGAGCTCGGCACGTTGGCGCTCGAAGCGTATAACAAATTTGCCACCGACGATCACACCAGCGAAATTCCGTCGATCCTGCTGGTCGACCGCCGCCAGGTGAAGATTATCGGCGAAGCAAAACGTGGTCCGCGCCGCCAACTGCTTGCACTGCCACTAAAAGTTCGCGAACTGCGTGCCGGGTTGATGAAAGTTCTCGCCGGCACAGAACGCCGCCCGATGGGTACTTACTAGGCACCATGCTCGGTGCTACTTGGTCGTCCAAACCGGCTCCGGTTGGATCTCTTCGGCCACGGGCGAGCCTTGGTCTTTCCGGCCACTGCCTTCGAACCGACTGATCAGTTCGACAGACATGTCGTGATCGCAAGCGATCTGGCAACTCAAGCGAACGCCGGGTTCAGTCACCTCACGAACGCGTAAGGTTTCTTTCTCCGCCTCGGTCATCTTTTCCGGCTCACCGTCGACGATGCGAACGCGGCAAGTGGTGCATCGCGAAACGCCACCACAAGCGTGCAGTTGGTCCGTACCACCCTCTTCGACCAGAGCTTTCACCAGTCGCTTTCCGGCGGGAACCTCAACAGTCGTTTCCCCATCAATTGTCAACTTTGGCATCCGGTAAATTCCTTTCGTGAAGTGAGAAATCCGTGACGACGGATCATGAAGTTTTCGTCGAGCGAGATTCTGTGGCCAGTTGGCATCGCATCCTGTCGCTCCATCGTTAGAATAGCGTGTTGGCCACCGTCCTTCACAGCGGCCTGGTCCCGAGACGGGCCGCCACCAGCGGTTTTGATTCGACGGGAACGACACAGCGGAACACACAACGGCTAGACGATACACCGAGTATTCGACCGTTTGACGTTGCGGCAGGAGAAAATCACGCGCGATCGACCTGCCCTTGGCGATAGACGAACAGGAATTGATTCAAGCATGGATTTGATGACGGAGAACTTGCCTGCGGCGTTCGGATTGCTGCTAGGCGAAGCAGTCTCCAGGCTCGTGGATGACCATCACGAGTCGTTGGACAAGCGGGCCGCGATGCTGAAAGTCGAACAACCAAAGTTCGCCCAAGGCGAAGGCAAGATCTCGTTCGAGTTTCGCTTGCGCCCCGATCGCAATCCGCCTTACGTGGTGCAGCTCGACATCGCTCCGGAGATTGACGAGGACGACGATTCGGATTCACCGCTCGACCTCGCCTTGCGTGCCGACGTGCAATGCGAATGCCGTGACTTTGCCCGCCAAGCAAAGATGACGGACCATGGCCGCTGCAGTTGCACGCTTGCCGTCGCTTGGTGGCTTCACGAGCAACTCGCCCGCCGAAGCAGCGAAGAAGTCCTGCTATTCCTTAGTGACTTGAAAGCCGACAACGTCGCGGCGGGACGCGAAGTCGTTTCGCAAATCTTAAAGCTGACCGACGAAGCTCAGGACGACACCACGCAAGCAGACACCCGCGTGCAGTGGCGTTTGAAAATCACGGGTAACCTGCTTTACGGCCCGGTCGCGATCAACCCGTACGTTCAGAAACTGAAGAAGAACGGCAAGGGCTGGTCGCGCGGTCGGCTGGCAACGACGTTCGACTTGGTGCGTCCGCAGCCCGGTTCCAGTTCACTTGATTGCCAAGTCGCGGCATTGGTTTCACAAGCCAACTTGGACGCGAACCGCGAGTACTACAACCTTTATCAAGCAGTCGACTTGTTGGTCGGTCATCCGAACTTGGCCTGGGACGATACCAACGGAACGCCGCTGGAAGTGATGCGTGGCGAACTAGGTATTTCACTGCAACCTGTCGAAATCGATTCGCTCGATGACGAGCAACGATCAGGTGAGATCGTTTCGGATGCCGAATCTGATCCCAGTCGTCGTAAGACACTGTATCGTGTCGGATTTTCCGTCCCCGGAATCGACATCCAAATCGACCAATGCGAATTGGTCCTTGGCAATCTACATCCGGCGCAGCCCGTCGTCATGATTGCCGAGACTTCCGGCAACCGACTGATCCTTGCTCGACTGCGTGACCGCCGGGCAACACGCTTGATCTCGTACTTGCTTCGCAGCGAACTATCGGAAATCTTGGTCGACGACGAAGCGGCATCGAAACTGTCGCTCAAAGCGGGCTCGCTTGGCCAGTTGGTACGAATCGACCTGCCAGGCCAACTCGCCGGGCCAATCGAAGATGTCAGCGCTGAACTGGTCATCGAGCTTCGCCCACGCGGCGGCGCCGGCATGTTCCTGCGTTTAGCAATGCTGGATCCGCGATTGCATCAAACGTTGACTCCCGGCGAAGACCCGGCAACGGTTCCGGCCTTTACCGACGACGGCCCGATCCGTTTGAAGCGAGATCTTGCTGACGAACGAAAACGTGCCGCGACAGTCATCAATAAGTTCTCGCTGCAAGAACTCGCTCCCGAAGACGCCTATCACTGGGTTGCACAAAGCGACGAGCAAGCACTCGACTTGTTGTCAAAGCTTTATGAAGCCGGCGACGACGCACCACGCATGATTTGGCCGGAAGGCGAAACGATTCGTGTCCGCGGCGAAATCTCACCTTCCGCACTACGCGTTCAAATCGACGATTCGAAAGACTGGTTCGGTCTGTCCGGTACCGTTTCAGTCGCCGGTCGCGATGTGAACTTGGCTGACCTGCTTCGTGCTGTCACCCAGCGACGTGCTTTGGTCCGGGTCGGTGATCGCGAGTTTGCCAAAATCAGCGAATCGTTCCGTCGCCGCTTGGAACAACTTGGCGATACCTTGGTCGACGATCGCGGTAACCTTCGTGTCGCCGATGCCGCAGTACCGGTCGTCCAAGAAATCTTGGGAACCGATGTTCCGATCGAAGCGGCCGCACGATGGACGCAAACGATCGAGAACCTGCAATCGCTGAAGGACTTTAATCCTGATAAGCCGGATTCACTGGACGTCGAATACCGCGACTACCAGCACGAAGGCTACCGCTGGCTGGCACGACTCAGCCGCTGGGGAGTTGGCGGCATCCTCGCCGACGACATGGGTCTTGGTAAGACAGTTCAGACGCTCGGCGTTTTGGTCGATCGAGCCACCGAAGGCCCCGCGCTCGTCATCGCCCCCACCAGTGTTGGCGACAACTGGGTCCGTGAAACGGAACGCTTCGCCCCGGAACTGAACCCGCTGCTCTATCGCGAATCCAACCGGCAAGAACTAATCCAATCGGTCGGACCGGGCGACATCGTTGTCGTCAGTTATCAATTGGTGCAGCGTGATGCCAAACGCTTTGCCTCGAGAACTTGGAACACGCTGGTTCTAGACGAAGCTCAATTCATCAAGAACGCCCAGACAAAGACGTCACGCGCGATTCGCGATGTGAACGCAAACTGGCGCATCGCCCTTTCCGGTACTCCACTTGAAAATCACCTCGGCGAATTATGGAGTTTGATGCGAACGATCAGCCCAGGACTACTGGGTTCGTGGGATCGCTTCCGCAATCGTTTCGCCGATCCGATCGAACGACATAAAGACCAAGAACGTCGTGAATCGCTGGCCAGTCTCGTGCGTCCGTTTATTTTGCGACGGACCAAAGAAAACGTACTAAAAGAATTGCCGCCACGAACCGAGATCACGCTGCGGGCACAGCTCAGTGGCGAAGAACGCCAACGCTATGACGACGCTCGTGTCGCCGCATTGGCAGAGCTTTCGGGTGCCGCCAATGAAAAGCCAGGCGAATACCGCATGCGAACGCTGGCGTGGCTAACCAAGCTTCGTCAACTTGCCTGTCACCCACGCCTAGTCGATCGCTTGTGGGAACAGGGCTCTGCAAAACTCGACTTGTTGGCAACGCTGATCGACGAACTTCGCGACGGCGAACACCGCGCGTTGATCTTCAGCCAATTCGTCAAACACCTTTCCCTTGTCCGCGAACTTCTCGACCAACGCGGCATCAAGTATCAATACCTTGACGGTGCCACCCCCGCAAAAGAACGGGCACGACGTGTCGACGCGTTCCAAGCCGGCGAAGGCGAACTGTTCCTGATTTCTTTGAAAGCTGGGGGAACGGGTTTGAACCTTACGGCGGCTGACTACGTCATACACTTGGATCCATGGTGGAATCCCGCCGTCGAAGACCAAGCGACTGACCGTGCGCACCGCATCGGCCAGGAACGCCCTGTTACGGTGTACCGTTTGGTCGCCGCGGGAACGATCGAGGAACAGATCCTGGAAATGCACGCCGACAAGCGAGAACTTGTCGCTGGCGTTTTGGATGGCACCGATCGAGCTGCCAAGATGGATACCGATGACCTCATTCGCCTCATCAAAATCGGTGACGCAACCCAATGATCGATATCTTTGCGGAACAGCCATGGTTAATCGCGGGCATGATCTCAATTGTGGTCGGTGCCCTGTTTTTCGCCTGGACGAGCACGGGTGAAAAAACGCTCGGCATCGCCGCATTGATTACGGCTCTATTGCTTCCTTGCTCGTTTTTGATCGCCAACGTGATCGAAACCGACCGTGAATCGATTTTGCGCATCATTGATGAAACCGCAACTGCCGCTGAAAACAACGATCACGAGACCGTCGCGGCCGTGATCGCCGACCGTGACACCCGGCAACGTGCACTGAATGAATTGCCAAACTATGAATTCCAACGCGTTCGCGTCGGCAACATTCGGATCGATATGATTGAAGGCAGCATTCCTCAAGAAGCCACCGTGGACTTGGACGCAACCGTTCGCGGTGGGCTAGCCAGTGGTGCGGTCAAAGACATGACGATTCCACGGCGTGTGATTTTGACAATGCAAAAGCAACCCGACGGTAGCTGGCAAGTCACCGACTACACCCACGTTTCATTGACCGGAGATCGAGACGGTTTCACACCGAATCGAATTTAAAGCCGTTCGACATACACGAAGTAGGCACCAAACTCTTCGCCCGACGCGGTTTCAAAGCTCGCCCACAGCTTCGTCGATTGAGCTTCAAGGTCCAGATCAAACGCCACTTCGCTGGCCGTCGCGTCCACTTCGCTTGACTCCGATCGCTTCCCGATGACCAGATTGGCTCTGACTGCGGCAATCGCTTTTCCCGGCGTCTCACGATACGCCCGATCGCCAGGAACAGGTTTGCCGGCGGCAAGCGACTGCGTCAGTGGGCCGTTGACTTCGACCGGCCATCGGCGAAGCAGGAAACGATAGCGTCCCGGTTCGGTAACTTTAACGTTCCAAAATCCAGTGTTCGCATCGCCGTTCAATGCCGCACGAACTTGAGACTGGTTCCATGGCGTCATCTTCGTCGTGATCCAGTCGTGGCTTGTCAGCCGTGCGGGGTTGTCAGTCGGATGCCCTAGATGTATCGCTGTCGACTGAGCAAAGCTCGGTTCCAATTCAGCCCACCATTGATCGTAGAATTCACGCATCGCCGCAACGACATCCGGGTGTTTCTCTGAGACATCTTTTTTCTGGCCCGGATCGACATCCATATCGAACAATTCTTTTCCGTTACATAGTCGCCAGCGGTCCGACATCACGGCAGAACTTTTCCACTTGATCGGATCTTTCACTCGCTGCGAATCGGTCACCAAAAAACGGTCCGGCCAGTCCTCGGCGCGATCGAAAATCAGTGGTGAAAGATCAACGCCATCAAAGGCAACCTGGGGCGGTGGAGCGATGCGACACATTGAAATCAGCGTCGGTACCACATCGACGTAGCTGGTAATGGTGTCAACATCACGTCCCGCATCCAGTCCCGCTTCCGGCCAACGGATAAAGAATGGGACTCGATGTCCGCCGTCGTAATGACTGCCTTTTCGACCACGCATTCCCGCATTAAAAACTTTGTCGCCCGAGGAAGTCCCATTGTCGGTTGTGTAAATGAAAATCGTGTTGTCAGCGATATCGAGCTCATCTAGCAACTCCCTTAGCTTGCCAACATTTTCATCAATGTTCGCAATCATTCCATAAAAGTTCGCGACATGTTTCCCCTGCTCCGCATACGGTTTGCTGTACTGTTCTGGCGAATGCATCGGGCCGTGTGGGGCATTCGTAGCGATGTAAGCTAGGAACGGTTGATCCTCAGCAACGGATGTGCGGATGAAGGCTTTTGCGTAGTTAAAAAACACATCAGTGCAATAGCCCTGAACCGGAGTCACTTCACGGTTATGCCAGTATGCACCGTCGAAGTACGCATTGTCCCAGTGATCCGGTGTTTGACCGACCCCGCCACCGCCATGACGCATGACTTCGGTGAAGCCACGGTCTTCTGGCCGGTATGGATAATTGTCACCCAGGTGCCATTTGCCAAACATGCCAGTCGCGTAGCCAGCTTTCGAAAAAGCATCGCCGATCGTCACCTCGTTCTCACGCAGCATCGACCGTCCCATGATCGTATGCCAAACACCGGTTCGATTCGTCCAGTGGCCGGTCAAGAACGCCGCCCGCGTCGGAGAACAGGTTGGGGCAACGTGGTAGTCTGTAAGTCGAACGGATTCGGCATACAAGCGATCGAGTTGTGGAGTCTGCAACACGGGATTCCCATGACACGACAAATCGCCATAGCCTTGGTCATCCGTCATCACGATCACAACGTTGGGCCGTCCCACCAGCGTCTCATCCGCTGCGCAGATTTCGGTCGGTCGAACAAAGACCGGCAACGCAACGTGAACGATGCAATACGCCGAAAACAAAAAACGGAATCGAAACATGAGAGCACCGAAGAGGTTGATCGAGAGCGTGGGGAGGGCACGCCGACGAGTTCAACTTCACACGTTCATCATCAAACTCGCTGGCGGTCGAGTTCCATTTTACAAGCTTCCGGTGTCCGACGTGGCACAACCGGAGACGAGCGAAAACATGTTTGGAACTCCACCGCAAGCGTGATCAAAAGCATGGCGTTAATCGAAAATCAAAAGGCTGTTCACAAGACGTGCTGGCCCGTCTCGAGTCAAAAACCGGATTTCGGTCCTGCATCCTTTTGACCGTCTTCTCGATCATCGCGTAGCAACAGAATCAGTGCCTGCTCCAACTCTCGAGGATGAAAACCATAGGGCCCTCTGCCATTTCTGAAAGCCACATTCCCTTGCCGGTCAATGAGGTACAACCGATTCGGCATGCCACTGTACATCTCCCCGACCGTGTCACCCACATCATCAACAAGAAACGGCAGGTCCATATCCAAATGTGATTGACACTGCTGCGCAACCTTACGTCGCCCGTCTTGACTGGTCGGTTGGGGAACGTCAATGCCAACACGTTGGTTGCTTGCCATCTGCCATCCATCGCTCGGATGAGCTTCACGAACGTAGACAAGAAAAAACTTGGCGCGTTCTTGATAGGTCCGGTATAGCTTTTCGATGTTTCCAGACTGACTACGGAACGGACCACAAGTGAAATTTCCGAAGATCAAGACAATTGGCTTTTCACCAACTTCGTCGGAGAGAGTGACCGTTTTTCCGTTCAAATCCACCAGCGAAAAATCCGGTGCGATTTCACCAACGCGTGGCCCTGATTGCAGCGAGCCGATTTCTTGACGCTGTAGCGCAGCGATCAGCGTACTTCGCGAAGGACGGTTCGCACGACGTTCGTGGTCTACGGTGTCCGGCGGCTGAAATTGGTCCCGCAAGTCATCGAGCGTTAGATAGCTCGCATTGCGTCCCGCCACTTGGTCGTACAGTGCGGAAAACTCCTCGCGAGTCACCTTACCATTTGCATCACGATCCGCCATGAAAAACATCATGTAGCCAGGCGTTCGTTCGAGTGAACTTTCGGTCCAATCAAAGTCGTCCGACGAAAGCTGTTTGTCGCCGTTTCGATCCAGGCGGGCAAAATCGTTTCCGTTTCCGCCAAACTCTTCTCGAGTAATTTTTTGGTCGGAGTTCGCATCAAAGGTGTCTGCAATCGCGAGCCACTCGAATCGGCTATTCGCTTTTGACATCGGGAACCAGCCACCATAGCCCCCCAGCGCCGTGCCGTCGATGATCGCGTCCAACATGACGATTGGCTCCGAGTCGGGAGCGAAAGCGTTCCGCAATTCATTGGAAATAACAGTTGCTTGCGGCGTAAGCTGTTCGCCATCCGGCGTGATTTCCGCAGACGGTTCATCGCCCCTCGCGTTCGACGATGTAAAAGCAACCGTAATGGTCAAAAGAAAAAGTACATGGTGTCTCATATCTGACTCGTCTTAATATATGTGTGGGGTGGTCGTCACAAAGTTGCAACGTAACTGCGACGAATGGATGTCTATGGCGTCAAGCTTCGAAAGACAGTTGGAACGGGAGAGGTGCCGACGATGTAGGTGACATTTCGCGTGAATGACTTGGAACGAGAATCGATCAAGGACAGTTCGACCTGACAGAACAGGTTCGCATCGACAGCATCGCCTTGGTCTAATATCTCAAACGAAGCCAACTTGACCCCAGCCTTCCAGTCCAGGTCTTGTACGACAATCGGTGCATCATTGATTTGCCAAGAATCAATCGGATCGCCACGTCGCCAGCTCTCTAAAACCGACTCCAGTGTTGACCGAGCCAGGGTGGGATCGACCAAATCCGCCTTCGTTGACTTGCCGCAACCTGGCAATGCGACCGATAGAACGACAACCATGAAAAACAGACAAGGAACGACGATGTTCCTGAAACATAGCAACATTTTGGAAACCCAATGGGGAAACATTACAAACTCAAAAAGCGAACAAAGAATACGACCGACCAAGGACAGGCTTTCGCACATCGCTCAAGCCAGAATCCCTGGCTGTTAAAGTTCGCTCTCTAAGGTTTCACCACCCGCTCGTGTACCAATCGCACGCCACAACTTTATATTCACGCTTTCGGTCACAAAGGTGACGGACCCATCGCAGCGCAGCATGTGGGCACCGCCTACGTGCCGACTGCTCGCCGGCATCGTCGCTTTTGTCGGATAGAATCCGCAGGAACGACGATTGGGCACGTCGACATGCAAGTAAACATGCTGCCCGTTGATCCAGGGAGCGCCCATAAAGATCGGGAACTGGGTCGCAAGGTTGTCCACATCGGTTTCGTAACAAAGCCGAATCGCGTCATCTGGCGTCAATGGATCGCCGCTTCCCAAAAACACATCCGATTCGACGCTGATCATCCCATTGCTACCGTCGGTCAACATGCGCTCGGCAAACGCAGCGGTATTGCTCAGTCCGTCGAGAACGTCGCGGAACTTTAGTTGTCTTGCACGGATGAATGGACCGTCTTGCAACAGCGGGTCCTGCCAAATGTGCTGGCTGCCCACGTTGGCCATGTAATTTGTCGCACCGCCAGTTTGTGGTTGTGGATTGTCCAAATCGGATGGGCAACGGAACGTATGGACCTCTGTTAATCGCGCCGCACTGTTGACCGGATCCGTCAATGGCTTTGCGAAATCGATTTGTTCGTGCAATGCAGATTGCTCGATAAACGGCAACACCTGACTGAGTGCCGAATACCCGGGACTGTTGTTTGGCGGGCGTGTCCCACCCCAAGCGAAAGGCAGCGATTTATAGCTACTGTGGTAGTTGTGCAATCCGAGACCGATCTGCTTCATGTTGTTGCTGCACTGCATCCTTCGCGCGGCTTCGCGAGCCGCTTGGACGGCAGGCAAAAGCAAACCGACAAGAACGCCGATGATCGCAATCACGACTAGCAACTCGACCAATGTAAAACCGCTCCGACTCTTTTTATTTTTCATGGCTATGATTCCAAATTGATTCTTCACTCGGCTGATCGACATCTAAAAGAACAGCACCGACCAGTGACGAAAACAAACACTGCGAACAAGTAGATGGCGGTCCGGTCCGCAAAGACACGGATTCCGAATCGTCAATGAACGTTTGTTGTGCGCAAGCAGCAACTCAAATCAAACTTGAGCGACTACGAGCGAGCGAGAAGGGCGGTCTGCCAGCGCATGCGAAACCCAGAGCGAGTGCAACACACAACGATGTGTCGGAAGCTGATCAGTCCTATTGCAATAAGGATGCTGAACCAGCGACGAAACACTTGCGAGTTGAAACAGGACTGGGATTCTTTCGCCAAGACATTTCGGCTGCAAGGATCACAACGCGCGACGGCCTCGATTGAAGAGACGGCGATACGTTTGACGCAATGCAGGAAAAGCTGGGAGAGGCTTAGCAGGCTGCTGATTTTCGAGTGTCGTCTTTCGCTCTGCGAAAGAAGCGTTCTCTAACGCTGTTTTTGCGGAGCAAAAGGCGATCGAGGGACATTGCAAATTTGAAAATCAACAGGCCGTCAGCAGAGGCCCTAAAGAAGCCGAGGAGGGCGAAAGATACTGGCGTTCAATTCTGATGCGCCAACAGGCTGATCAGCGAACCATTCCCGCACTACTCCAATGTCGTCGAGACATCGAATCATCAACATCGCCACCACTTCGCCACGAGACGGATTGGTTGTGTCAGAAAGATGCGTAAGCGGGATCTCGGGTGCCTGAGAACATCCAGGTCCATGACATGGACGCGGGACCGTCGGCGGCACCGACAGTGGCAACGAATTTGCCGCCGGGGCAAAGTCAGCCAGCCGGAACTCGGTCGCCGCATTCGATTGAGACGTTAGATCGTGAGCATTTCCCATCTGCAAGTAATCGCCACACGAGCCAAAGGCACGCTGTTGACAAAAAGCAAACCCGCACCCTAACAACAGCAAGACTGTTGCGTATCGAATGGCGGCAGGGTTGAGAAACGACAAGATAAAACCGTCCTGAAGTCGAGGCTCGCCGAAATTGAAAAGCGGCGAACAGCGACTTGAACATAAGCCATGCTGGGCAATGGTTACATCTCCACCACCCGCGAACCCGTTGAGGCTATCAACTTGCCCTGAGAAGTCAAGCAAAACGAATCAGGGCGATTTCACTTTTCAGAAAACGATCGGCCAATGAGCCAAGACACGGTTCGATCAAAAACCGCGATCCGAAAGAAACGATTTCAAAAGTGGCAACCAAGCGTCTTTCTCGGCGCCGGTATCGCGACCACCAAATCCGTGACCGCCTGTTGAAAAGATGTGTAGTGACGACGGAATATTTTGCGCCTTCAATTTTGCAAACAAACCGACGCTGCCCATTGGGGTCAATGGATCATCAAAGGCATGTGCAAAGAAGAACGGCGGCGTGTCCTTCGTCACCTTCAATTCTTCATCCATTTCGACCGAGTTACGTTCTTTGGTCAAATAGGCGGGATAGATCAGTGCTGCGAAATCAGGACGCAGCGACGCTTGATCATGCTCGTCCTGGGCTTCATACAAACGTTCGGTTTCCAACGTCCCTCGGACAACAGTATGACCACCTGCTGAAAATCCCAGGACGCCGATATGCTCCGTCGGAAGTGACTCGATTGCCCCGGAGCGAACCAGCGAAACGCTGCGTTGCATATCCTGGGCGGGCGGCAACCATTTCTTGTCTTCTTTTCCCGTTGGCACGCGATATTTCAACACTGCCGCGCTGATCCCATTGCTTTGCAGCCAAGAGGCAATTTCGGTTCCTTCCAAATCCCAGGCCAGGATACTGAAGCCACCACCAGGGCAAATGATGACCGTCGTTTTGGAACCTTCGGCCGGATAAACATGCAACTGTGGCGTGGCAACATTGCCAAGTCGAATCACGTACCGGTCGGCGACGCGACCACCGTTTGGTTTCGTTTGGTCGACCTCTGGATCAGTTGGCGCATTCCAGGTGGGCGGATCTTTCGGCCAAATGTTGACAACCGAATCGGCTTTCGCCGTTTCGTGCGTTTGGCTCTCGTCATCAGCAACAACGGTTCGAATCGAAGTCAGTGAGACGCAGTGAAGCAGCGCGCATGCGGCAACCAGTGATGCGCCAATTGGGGAACGTAGTTTCATCAGTTCGCGGCAGGTCAGTAGAGAGGGGCGGGGAGAAGATCGAACGATCGACGCCAGTATAGCCGAACCGAACAGGCGGCCTGGGCCACGAACCGCAGACCAAACTTAATTGCCGAGCGCCTTTAATACTTCGCCAGCGGGCACCGGAGAGACGGCATCCAATGGACTGTCATCCCGTGCGAAAAACATCAGGTGCTGCCAAGGCAATTCGTTGTATTCGCGCACCAGCTTGAACCCGTTCGCTTCGTACTCTTTCATGATCTGACGCTTTGACATTTTATGCAGCAATTTGATCGGAACCGTCGGGTCTTCTTCGCGGTATTCCAGAAGTGCGACGACGCCGGTCGGTTTCAAGCTGCGACGTATTTCCCAAAGCATCGATTGCGGATGAGAAAACTCGTGATACACGTCAACCATCAACAACAAGTCGATCTCGTCCACAGGCAACTTCGGATCATCGACTTTCCCTAGCGTCGGGCGAATATTAGAAAGCTCTTCTTGCGAAGCGCGATATTGCAATTTGTTCAACATTTCCCGTTGGATATCGACCGCATAGACAAGGCCTTTTTCGCCAACATCCTTGGCCATCGGCAGTGTCCAAAATCCGTTGCCACATCCGAGGTCACAAACCACCATCCCGGGTTGGATTTGCAACGCCTTGTACGAGTCCGTGACGTTCTCTTCGCTGTCTCGCTCGGGCCGAATCAGCCAAGGTGCGCCCACATGGCTCATCGGCTGCGCGACCACTCGACCGAGATAACTCTTGCGCCGTCGCTCAACCGGTTTCTCATCCGCCGGTTTGGCTGCAACGTCGGCGGATCCTGTCGATTCTTGCACCGATGCCTTGGCCGGATCCTGGGCACTGGCCGAAACCGCAATACAGCAGCAAACACACCACATCACCACGACAAGCGTTTGGTGGTGCTTGCAATTTCGTCGTACGGAATCAGAGAGGTTTTGAGTTGTCATCAGTTGCCTGGAAAGTCAGTGGATGCGAAGGCTAAATCGCTTTCGTCTCTTGCAAGATGGTGCGTATTGCAGTGCGATCTTCGGCGGAGAGGTGTTCGAATTTAGGACGTTGATCGCTGCCGGTTAAAACGTCGTTCATCATGGCCAAAACTCGCTCGCGCAACACATCCTCCATCCCTTTGAACTGGTCCGAGTAGACCAGATAGCTACAAGGGTACCGGAACATTCGAGTGGTGAGGTCAAATTCTCGGAGCGAGCGGCCTTGCGAATCGAACGGGCCACGCTTGGCGAAGTCGCGAGTGAATTCACTGGAACCGATGATCGGCGAAGTCAACTTTGCTTCGCCGCTGAAGAAAGCGTACTCCGTTACCGCATCGGCCTCGCGATCGACGATTTGTTGAAAATCAGCATCGTTGATTTCGCCTTGTTCTTTTTGGAACGCTGCGCGCCGCACGGCGTAGTTTGCACGCGTCATCCGGTTGTGCATTTCGACTTGATGTTCCAACACCATCAGGGCGACAACGTCGCTATGAGGCGTCGGCCACTGTGACGTTTCGATCACTCCGTGCAAGTCATCAAGTTGATGCGGACTGATCGGCACGAGCGTTTCATCTTTCAAAAATGCATTTCCCATGTGCCCCATTTCGCCGGCATCACCTGTGACATACCAGCCGCCCCAACGTTCGCTAAATGGGCTGGTGTGATCGGTTTTGTACTCGGCCAGCAGCAGATTCACCTGACCAGTCTCACGGGCCATCACACTCGTGATTGTGTGCATCGGAACCTTGCCGCTGTCCGCCGTTTTTTCATGGCAAACCAAACAGCGGTGATGTTCTCGTCGGATCGACGCGCCACGCGGATTCATTTGGATGGAGTAAAACGCGGCGCCCAGGTTGACGTCAGCGGTCGCGACCTCCATCAACGAACTGCCACGAATCCAACCGATGTAAACATCATCGTTAAAGTAAAACGCCCGAGGATTGTCAGGGCTGATACGGCCGGTCTGCAAACTCGTTTTCGAAAATACCAACGATTGTGATGAGACCGGTATATCCAGCTCCTGCAGAATCGAATGCAGGTATCCGTAGCCCGGTTCGTACTGCAGCTTCGTCTCCCCCGCGGCGACGCTCGAAGCCAGTCGGTCGATGGGATTATCAGCTGCGGACTGACGATACTGGATCGGCGCATCATCTAATCGCCGCTGCGCCAGGACGGGTTTGCTTTGGGCCACCCACGCAAGCGAGACCGCGCACGCAATCACAAGCTGCCGCATCGAGGATCGAAACGGAACCGGAGAGCATTTTCGCCCGCTACATCCTCGGTATTGTTTGCCAAGATCCATTTGCAGTTTTTGATTCCGTCGGAAGGTGAACGCTTCGTCAATGTGGGACGCCGGTTGGCCGGGGTCCTATTTTAGCGTCGTCGGCGAGTGCCAGTCAGACTGGCTTTCATTCACACACACCACCCATCTCACGAACCGGCCACCCCGACAAGGGCTACGCCGGGGCTGCCGCAATGCGGCGGTAGCGACGTGTTGGACGCCCTCCGGTCAACTTCAGCACCGGGATCCTTACGAAATTGGCGGCATGCGATATTTTGTTGGGTGTCGAAACTCCCATGCACGGGCATTTGAAAGGCATTAATTCCCCTAACGGACACTCAACAGGAATTGTAACTATGGCAGTCAAACGTGTCGGAATCTTGACCGCTGGGGGGCTCGCGCCCTGTCTGTCCTCCGCGATCGGTTCGTTGATCGAGAACTACACCAAACTGGCACCGGAAATCGAAATCATCTGCTACCGGAGCGGGTACAAGGGCTTGCTCCAAGGCGATAGTTTTGTCGTCACACCCGCCATTCGCGAGAAAGCGGCGGTATTGCACGAGCACGGCGGAAGCCCCATCGGCAACAGTCGCGTCAAACTGACCAACGTTGCCGACTGCGTTAAACGCGGCTTGGTCCAAGAAGGCCAAAACCCGTTGCACGTCGCCGCGGAACAACTAACCAAAGACAAAGTTGACGTGCTGCACACCATTGGCGGCGACGATACCAACACCACGGCTGCCGACTTGGCGGCTTTCTTGGCTGAGAACGACTACAACCTAACCGTCGTCGGCTTGCCCAAAACGATCGACAACGACGTCATCCCGATCAAACAAAGCTTGGGTGCTTGGACCGCGGCCGAACAAGGCGCTTTGTTCTTCGAAAACATCGTCGCCGAACACAACGCCAACCCGCGGATGCTGATCATTCACGAAGTCATGGGCCGCAACTGCGGCTGGCTGACCGCGGCAACCGCAGCAGCCTATCGCAAACGCCTCGACGGAATGAACTTTCTGCCGGAGGCTGGCCTCAGCCGCGAGCGCAAAGAAGTCCATGGCGTCTACATCCCGGAAATGCATTTCGACATGAAGAAGGAAGCCGAGCGGCTTCGCAAGATCATGGACGAAAACGATTGCGTCAACATCTTCATCAGCGAAGGTGCCGGCGTGAGCACCATCGTTGAAGAGATGCGTGAACGCGGCGAAGAAGTTCCCACGGACGCATTCGGCCACGTCAAGTTGGACGCGGTGAACCCCGGCAAATGGTTCGGCAAACAGTTTGCGAGATGCTAGGGGCGGAGAAAACGTTGGTGCAAAAGAGCGGCTACTTCAGCCGTGCCGCTGCGGCCAACAAAGCCGATATCGAGCTAATCGCCAAGTGCGCCCACAAAGGCGTCCAGTGTGCTCTTGCTGGCGATGGCGGCGTGATCGGCGAAGACGAAGACCGCGACAACGAATTGCGAGCGATCGAATTCGAACGCATCAAAGGCGGCAAGCCGTTCGACATCGACACACCATGGTTCGGCGAATTGCTCGCCGGAATCGATCAACCGAAAGGCGAAAGCATCGTGACAGAACACGCCTAAGCGTTCACGATCAACTTTTGAGACCAACGAAAAACGTCGCGGGGGATAATCCTCGCGACGTTTTTGCTTTAAGCCAGATGATCGAGTACGTCAGTCGTGTCGTCAAAGACAGTGACGTCAACTACAGCGGCTTCACTTCCAAGTTGCGGAAGTAAACCTTGCTTTTTGGATCGTGAGCTTGCAACGCAATGGTGCCTTCGTTCAAACGACGTTCGAAATCGTTGCTGAACGCTTTTTTGTCAGACGCCTCGGTGTAATCGACCAGGGTCTTGCCGTTGACTTTCAATTGAACGTGGTTGCCCTTGACGATGATTTCTTGGGTGTACCACTCGTTGTCCTTGACGCCTGGATCGGCAACGTTGTCGACACCGTACAAGCTGCTGGTTTTCTTGGGATCGGAGTGCGACACATTCACTTGGCATTCGAAGCCGTATTTCGGCCAGCCTTGTGCTTGGTACTTGGTGTGAAAGTAAATACCAGCGTTGCTGCCTGGAGTAGTCATCACTTCGCAACGGAAGTGGAAGTCCTTCATCGGTTGCAGCGGACCGTCATAGAACAAGTGGCATCG
Organism: Rhodopirellula sp. MGV; assembly: GCF_002251265.1. Lineage (NCBI taxonomy): Bacteria > Pseudomonadati > Planctomycetota > Planctomycetia > Pirellulales > Pirellulaceae > Rhodopirellula > Rhodopirellula sp. MGV. The sequence goes on from NZ_NPDI01000073.1 coordinate 190,910, forward strand.
TTCGCCGTCACAAACCAGCATGCCATCTTCGACGTGCCACGCGTCTTGGTTCTCTTCGGCCAGCTTCCAGTTTTCCATGGTCTTGCCGTCGAACAGTTTGACGAAGCCGTCTTCTGCGGTTTCTTCGGCTTGGCTGTTGGCAGGCATGAGCGCAGCGATCAGGCCGAGAATCAGAGCCGATCGAATCAGTGAGAAACAAAAAGTCTTTTGCATTGCAGGGGTGGGGTAGGAGACTTCTGGAGGGAAACAAAAAACGCTTGCCTCACACGAGGGTGCAGGCAAGCGTTTCGATGTTCGTATTCTCGCAAATAAAATGCGGCGGCGAAATCAGTCTTTGCCGCTATCGGTCGCAGGAACCTTGCCGGCTTTCATTTTGTCGCCGAACAGGTCACCGTCTTTGCTCTTCTCTTTTGCGGCTTCGTCCAGACCGGCGAAGATCTTTTTGCGAGCTTCTTCTGGATTGTCTTTGATCCAATCTTTCGGGAAGTCTTCTGCTTTGAGGTACTTGTGGACGGCCTTTCCGTACTCGTTGCGAACGTCTTTCTTTTCGCCGCTGACATGGCAAATGTAGCAGCCGTGCTTGCGAGCAGTCTTCTTCAGATCTTCGTTGGCGTCGTCACCGCTGATGTATTTCTCTTTCCACATCTTATTGAAATCGCTTGTCGCGAGTGCGGGCGAGGCCAGCAGCGCAAAGCAACCGAATAGAATCGCAAACCGTTTCATGCATCGTCTCCGAGGGATCTTTGAGTGACAGCTGATCTGGGGGTCTCAATCCTAGCGCGAACGCCGAAACCGCAACAGACGCGTCGCCTTGCCCAAGAAATGGGGCAAATGGGTGGGATAGCTCGACAGCAACCGATCCGGCTGCTTACCCGTATTAACGCTCAAGTGCCATCAAAAGTCAAATCGGGGGCGCCGAAAAATTCGGCCCGCGCATGCGAGACGACCTGGATTTTCTGCCCCACAGAGAACTGTCGCTCGCACAGTCTCGGTTGAGAAAATCCAGGCCGCTCGGCTTCTTATGCAACTGAAACGACTGACAAGGCCTGCCCCACGCACTCCTGATCAGCATCCGTTGCACAAACGGTCATCGGCCGACGCGGGGGACGAGATTCACCGCCGCACTCGATTTGAGGGCGAACCGACATCTCGAAAGTTTCTTCTGCAGCCACCTCGCGAGCGCGACACTGCAATCACAAGCCGCCAAATAAGGGCGTGAGAGCGGGCCATACCACCGGCACGGCCCCTCGTACAGAACGTCTTTTCAACGATTAGTTGCGAGCCAATTCGCGGGGATTACTTGCGAACCAATTCGCGGAACAACTGGTTGAGCTGCTGGGTGATCGGGCCGACTTTGCCTTCACCGATATCACGGCCGTCGAGCTTCACCGCCGGAATCACCTCTGCCGCACTTCCGGTTAGGAAACATTCGTCAGCGACGTAGATATCGTGACGGGTCATTGGCAGCTCCGTGGTTTCGATACCGGCTCCGCGAGCCAATTCCAACACGGCGTTACGCGTGATTCCTTCCAAGATGCCAGCCTCGATGGGCGGCGTATTGAGTTTGCCGTTCTTGACAATGAAAATATTGTCGCCGGTACATTCAGCGACTTCGCCCTTGTGATTCAACATCAACGCTTCGATGCAGCCCGCTTTCAGGCCTTCCATCTTGGCAAGAATGTTGTTGAGGTAGTTGAGCGACTTGATTCGCGGGCTGAGAGCCGCGGGGTGATTGCGAATGGTCGATGCCGTGACCAGTTCTAAGCCGTTCTCATAGTACGTCTGCGGGTACAGCGTGATGCTGTCCGCGATGATGATGACTTGTGGGTTGGAACACTTGAACGGGTCCAGACCAAGTGCCCCGGATCCACGGGTGACGATCAAGCGGATGTAACCATCGACAAGTCCATTCTTCGCGACCGTTGCGTTGGTATCCTCGGCGAGCTTTTCCAAGGACATCGGGATCGTCAAGCCGATCGCACGTGCGGATTCGTCCAAGCGTGCAAGGTGCTCTTCCAGGCGGAACACTTTGTTGCTGTAAATCCGCATGCCTTCGAACACCCCGTCGCCATACAGCAATCCGTGGTCATAGACACTGATTTTGGCGTCTTCGGCGGCGAAGAATTCACCGTTGATGTAGATCTGTCGGCTCATGGTCGGCGGATGCGAGAAAATGGGGGTGATTGAAGCTTGCTGAACGTTGCTAGGGCGATCGCCTTCGATGATGACCAAAGGCTGGCGATTTCCGTAACGGCGTTTACGAACCGAACTGCGAGTTCGTTACCGCTGAAACGACGGCGGCGTCAAAATAATTGATTGCCATTCCTGCGTCGACAACGATCGACTGAGCCGTAATGCCGCTGCTGCGTGGTGAGAGCAGAAAAGCGGCTGTCGCGGCGACCTCGTCGGTTTTGACGGCCTCTCCGCGTGGAATCACCTGCTCGGCATAGAGGTACGAATCGACGTATCCGGGGATCCCCGCCGAAGCACTGGTTTTCAACAAACCGGCCGCGACGGCATTGAATCGCACCTGACTAAAGCGGCTGAATGACTTCGTCAAAAAGGCAAGGGAAGATTCCAAAGCTGCCTTAATCGGCGCCATGTAGCCGTAGCTCTCGCTCGCCATCCGCGTTGTACTGATCCCGATCGTCACCACCGAAGCGTCCGTCGTAAAACGGTCGCGTAAAGCGTTGGAAAGGTTGACGAGGGAGAATGCGGAGATGTCCACGGCTTGCAAAAACTGTTGCTTGGTCGTTTCGTGGAATGGACGTATCCCCTCGGGATAATCGGCGAATGCGATGGAGTGGACCATTCCCGCAAACTGGAGACCTTCTTGCTCGAACTGGTTCGCGAGCGAGTCGATTTGTTCCTGGAATTCGACGTCGCAAACACGTACGTCGCGACCTTTGAGCAACTTGCCGGTGCTTTCACGGCGGCTTTCGCTGCGGACGACGTACACGACCGTCCCGCCAGCCTGTTCGATCATTTGTGCGATGGAGTACGCAACGCTTTTGCGATTCGCGACACCCAGTACCAAGAACGTTTTACCGGCGAGCTGCAAGAAATCGGCAACCGGCGGCGCAGCCTGATCTGACTCACTCATCAAACACCTCCCTCACCGACTTGCGTCACACTGCACGCAAAGTCCAGCCGGGTCGCCAGCTTTCCATCGAGCATCACCTTCCCGGTCAAGAAGTACGCATTGGAAACCTGTTCCTTTAGCGTCACATGGACTTCCACACTGTCCCCCGGACGGACAATGCGTTTGAACTTGACGCTGTCCATTCGCGTCGCGACGGGCAGCGAGTTGGGCAACGTCGCCATGAACTTTTCCAACAACACAGCGCCGGCCTGCAAACAGCATTCGCACTGAATGACACCTGGGACGATTGGGTTGTCAGGAAAATGGCCCTGCACGAAGAACTCTTCTGCCGAAAACGTCTTTTTACAGACGATCGAAGAATCGTCACGCTGGACAATTTCGTCCAACAACAACATGGGGGCACGGTGCGGAATCGCAGCCTCGATTTCTTGTTTGCTCATCCCTGTAATTGAAGTGTTCGCGAGGCGTGCGCCAAGCCGACTGACGCCGTGTTTTCCCGGTTGCCTCGCCCGATTCGTTGCCGCAATCGCTATAGTTTGATCGCTCACAATCGCGCAGAATGCCCCCGTTGGCGGGCCCTTTCCCCAGTAGCTTCTTGGGATCATGATGAATAGGGAACCAAACAGGGTACCAAACCGTGCAACTTTCACATCAAGCCTCGTCCAGCGGGGCATCACGCCAAACCCAACCACCGCAACCGTTGGCTGAGACGAATCCACCAGTCGCCCGATCGATTTACAACGTCCCAAACCTGCTGACCAGCATTCGGTTTGGGCTCGCTATTGCCGTCATGACACTGATCCCGTTGGAGCATTACTTCTCCGCAATGGTCGTGTTCTTGATCGCCGCCTCGACCGACTGGATGGACGGTTACTGGGCCAGAAAGTACGGCCAGGTGACCAAATTCGGCCGCATCTTCGATCCGTTCGTGGACAAGATCATTATCTGCGGATCGTTCATCGCGCTCGTCGGTTCGACTGGTTCACCGATCGCGTCCTGGATGGCGACTGTCGTGGTCGGACGCGAACTGCTGGTCACAAGTTTGCGAGGGATGATCGAAGGTAGCGGCAAAGATTTCTCCGCCAGCCAACTCGGCAAATGGAAAATGGTCCTGCAGTGTGCCGCAGTCGTCGCGGCATTGCTGTATTTGCAAACGGATACACCGGCCCAGTGGCTAAGCCTGACGACGGACGTGCTGGTCTGGTCCGCAATTGCACTGACGGTCTACTCCGGTTACGACTACACCGTGATTGCGGCGCGTTTGATGCAAGACGAACCCGACGAGACGCGTTAGTGTGATGTACGACGAGGGTACGTTCAGCCATCCATTTTTTCTTGGCGGTTACTTCATCCTTACCGGTGCGGTGTTCAGCGCCGTCCTGATCGGCAGTGGGATGTGGCTCGCCTGGATGGCTGGCTATCGGCGTCGTAACCTTTGCGGTGACCATTCCGATTACCTGGTGACACGCCTGCCTCGGCCGGCGCAACACTGGACCATCGCAGACTTTTTTCTGATGTTCGGAACCATCATCGTCGTCGGGTCTTTAGCGTCTCCGCTTCTGAACAAGCCAATCGCACCAACCGTCGGACAGGCAACCGAAGTCGCCCCCGCCGAACAAGCCTCGAATCCCGAAGCCATCGAACCGGTTGAGAGCGCACAGCAGCCGGGCGTGTTGCCCAATCAAGCCGGCGTTCCTCCCGTCAAAATGGATTTGGCGAAGCGCGTCGGCATTCAAATGCTTGCCAACGCCACTTCGTTCCTGATCCTGCTAGCTTTTTTGCATCTCGCTCGAGACGCGACGCTGGAGAACCTTTCCCTCATTCCGCGGCTATCGGACTTGCGGCGAGGCTTGGTGGCGACGGTCTGGATCTTGGCACCGGTGCTGCTGGTCAACATCGCCGTGTCTCAGCTCGTCGAATACAAACACAGCGTGACTGACCTGCTCGCCGAGAAGAACAGCATGCGCACCTTTGCGGCGTTGTTTCTGTCGGCGGCAGTGCTCACCCCGATCGTTGAAGAGTTTCAATTCCGATTGCTGCTCCAAGGTGGACTGCAAAAGTACTTTGGCGACACGTCGTGGCAGGACGACCATCCGCGGTTTTCCTACAGCTCACTGGCGCCGTTACTGGTCTCCAGCTTGGTATTCGCAGTGATGCACCTCGGCCAAGGCGCCGCCCCGATCCCCTTGTTCTTCCTCGCCCTCGGACTGGGCGTCGTCTATCAACGGACCAACCGCCTTTGGATTACCATCGTCGTGCACATGATTCTAAATGGTGCCACAATCACGATGGAGTTTTGCCGCTTGAACTCTGGGTTCGGCGGCTAACCCCGGTTCTCACGTTCAGAGATCCGCACCGAGCCCAGCAGATAACTGCCGATCAGAGCCGGCAAGAAGATTGCGGCGGCATCGGCGAATCGGCCGATCGGCGGACTCGTCAGCACGATGAACCCAACCTTGAAAACCAAATAGCTGATCGAAACAACCGCGAAGGCATACCAACCCTGCGGCAACTCACGCGCAACAAGCGTTCGCCCGGTCGCCGCAACCCAGACGATGGCAAATAGCACTCCGACAACTACCGCAAGAAAGGGCGGATGCATTGCCAGATTCGCGAATGTTCCCCAAACCGCACGCCGAACCGCCAACGCGATCCATTTGGCATAAGCGATTGGGGCATCGCTCAAAATCGCTCGGTTGAATTCCCCGATCAATCGATGCTCACGGATTCGCGGTGCGACGTCACGACTCAGCCCCGCGTCCGCGCCATCGCTGCTCGAGATGACACGCTTGGCTTCAGGCCAAATGATTCCGTAGTTGATCTCGCCCCACTGATTTTCCAGTGTCAACGTTGGCAGTGACGAACGCTTGGATTGTGGAAGCACCAGTCCTGATTGATCGAGTCGATCGGCAACCGCGACAAGCAATTTCGCAGTCGGCGGATCGGAGTCCTTCGCGATCAATCGCATTTCATCGGTCGAAACCAGTTGCGCTGCGATCGCGGAAAGATTCTGGTGACCAAACGGGAGCACCGCAAAGTCGTTGACGACCACCAAGCGAAGCGTCATCCAAAGCAGCACGCCAAACGTGACACCGATCGCGACGAACGCCCCCGACCATCGATTCGCCCCTTTGCCAAGCCTTGACGTTGAGACCTGTGGCAATGTGCGGTTGCGATCACAACGGGCGACAAGCCAACCGGTGACCGGCAACCAAGGTATCAAAAACAGATACGCCGGTCGCATCAGGATGCATGTGAACGCAAACAATCCACAGGCAACGCCTGCGGCGACTCCACCGCACCGCTGCAGACGCAGTAGCCAAGTTGCCGTGAACACGCCCAACGAGGCCGCCGGGGCGTCGGTGCTGATCGTACTGAGATTGTCGGCGGCAGTGCAGCCGATCAAGACGACGATTCCAGCTAGTAGCGATTGCCTGATAGAAAGGCCGCGTCGAATCAGCTCTTCGGTCAAGAACGCACTGGCAAAGGCATGCAAAATGACCTGCAGTGCCGGCACCCAGGAGATCCCCACGGTCGCCGTTACCAAGCGAAGAAACACTGGATAGACCGGCGGCCGAATCGAAAGCAGCGATTGCTCCAGTGAATCAAATGGGTAGAGCAAATAGCTCGGCGAATCGTTGACCTGATGGACTGTTAAACGTCCGGTCAACGCGGCGCCAGTCAACGCGATCGCCAACAGGACGATCAATCGGATTAACTTGGCGTGGCGTCCCATCGGTGAACAACTACTTGTTGATCGCGTCCATTTCGTCGTTGCGAGGACGCTTTTGTAAATAAAGCTTGATCGGCACTTCGCCAAACTTTAGGTGGTCACGTAGCACGCTCAAGAGATATCGCCGGTAATCGTTCGCGAAAGCCTTGGGTTCGTTGCACATCACAACGATTGTCGGCGGCTCTGTCGCGACCTGCGTCGCATAGTAAACCTTGGGACGACGGTTTTGATACATCGGCGGCTGGTGTGCTTCGATCGCCGATCGCAGCAATCGGTTGAGCTGCCCGGTCGAAACACGTTCTCGGGCCTGCTTGAACAACATGGTCGAGTGATTCAACAGCGCCTTGACGTTCTTTCCGCTTTGACCGGTGACGAACGCGATCGGTGCATAGGCGAGCGTGGGGAACTGGCGACGGATGTAACGCACCCAGCGGTCGGTCGGAACGGTGCCGTGAAGCTGGTCCCACTTGTTGATCACAAAAATGACCGGCTTGTGGTTTTCGATCACGTAGCCGACGAGCTGCTTGTCGACTTTGCTGACCGTCTCGGCCGCATCGAAGAACATCAGTACGACGTCCGCACGTCGGATGCTGCGCTGGGCCCGGTGAGTCCCGTAAAACTCGAGGTCCGTGCGCTGACTTTTCCGTTTCCGTAGACCTGGCGTATCGATCGCAATAAAGGTCTGGCCGTCGACTTCGAATCGCACGTCAACACTGTCACGGGTCGTTCCGGCGACTTCGCTGACGATCATTCGGTCCGATTCGGCCAACGTGTTCACGAAGGTACTCTTCCCGACGTTTCGGCGTCCGACGATGGTGATTTTCATTGTCGGTTCGTTGATCGATTCGTCCGAAGGCGGCAAGCGATCCAGGATCAGCTCCATCAATTCGGACTTGTTGCGGTTCTGCGTCGTGCTGACGGTGACCAATCGGCCACGACCGAGGCGGTGGAAATCTTCCGCGAGGGTGTCCTGGTGAGGCTGGTCAGCCTTGTTGGCAACCAAAATCACCGGGCGTTCGATTCCACGCAAACGTTCGACAACCAATTCGTCCAGCGGCATGGGGCCGGTCTGAACATCGACCACCAGCAGGATCACATCGGCGGATTCGATCGCCAAATCGATCTGGCGGCGCACGTCGGCGGTCAGGTCATCCGGGTCCTCGATGCCCAACCCCCCGGTGTCGGTCAACTCAAAGAACGCGTCCTCGTTGTTGATCAACGTGGTCATTCGGTCTCGCGTGACGCCTTCAAAATCGTCGACAATTGCCAGCCGACGACCGGCCAACCAGTTAAACAAACTGCTTTTTCCGACGTTGGGGCGACCGACAATGGCTACTTGGGGAACAGGCATGGGAAAGGTGTTTTGAACAGTGAATCAGTGAAATCGGAGCGAAATGCCGGCAGCTACCCCTGAATCGTGGACGCCCGCCGCTGGTATGTTAAACCGCGCAGTGCAAATTCAGTAGCCGGTGTGTTATCAAACCGTCATGAACGATTCATCAAAAAAACTCGACCCCGCCACCGTTCTGTCCGGGACGGCCGGTCTTGCCGATCACTTACGACGTTTAGGCGTCCAGTGGCTGCCACAGGCGGACGAGGATCGTACCACCGCGTTGGCGGAATTTTTCGCCTTTGGCGGATCGCCACCAACAGATTCTGCGGCGACGGCACCGCCAGCGACACAAACGCCTGCGGCGAGTCCCACCCTGAGATCATCTTGGTCAACGCCCTGATTGGGGCCCGATTGATCCGAGGAAATGTTCGAGTCATTCGCCACCATGTACAGCGTTGGCGGGCCAGCATCTTGGTGTTGGTAGATGT
>NZ_NPDI01000074.1:0-20053 GCF_002251265.1 Rhodopirellula sp. MGV
GTTAGCCGGCCCACAATTCGCCATTGTTTTGATTGACCAGAGACAAGCTCTGATCGCTCAAAAGCGATCTCAATATCTGAACTCAACAGAAGTTTCACCACCAAATTGTCAATGATCGGTTTCGCTCGGAGTGTCGCGGTGACTTGTTGTCGGCGACGTCTCCCAGTGATGAGCGGGATTGTTATGCATGATCGGCCGGTGGTCAACGGGCAAACACAAGAAAGATGAAAATTAGCCGAAGACTTGATTCAGAATCCCTCACCCAGTCGCCACCTCACAAGCCATAAGTGGAGGTGCGTTTCAATAGCTATGCGAGTCCAACTTCACCTTCCCACGGAAGATCCAATAGATCGTCACCGTGTACGAAAGCACGCACGGAAGCCCAATCAACGCAACCACCAACATCAACCCCAGCGTTCGATGACTGCTCCGCGAGTCGTCTAATGTCACGCTAAAAGCGGGATCAATCGTCGACAGCATCAAGTTCGGATAAACCGCAACGCTGAACAACGAAGCGAGCGCCAAGATCACCATCGATGAACTGAAGAATGCATACAGCGGCTTCCGCAAATGCATCGCTCGCGGAATGTTGAGTACCGCCAAGAAGTTCAGCAGCGGCACGACCCAGAGGATCGGGTACTCGGAAAGATTTTCTGTGGAATGTGGCACGTGGTACCAAGTTGCCAAAGTGACCAATAAGTAAAGCGACGCAAAAACAAAGAACAGCGGCGTGATTCGCTTCCACACTCGCTCCTGCAATTCGCCTTCCGTCTTCAGGTACAGATAGATCGCACCATGCATCGCGAACAACGATGCCGTCAAAGCCCCCACCAACAACGGGTACCAATAGAGCTGGCTGAGAAGACTGCCTTCGTAAACGTAGTCCGCGCCAAGCTCCATCCCGGCCATGATGTTGCCGCCGGCAACACCCAAAAGCACGGCAACCGATAGCGAGGACGCGAAAAAGCCAAAGTCCCAGACCGACCGCCACAACTTGGAATGGACCTTGGAACGGAATTCCAAACTGACCGCACGGGCAATCAATCCGGTCAGCAACAAATAGAACGCGAGGTAAAAACTGCTGAAGACAGTGGCATAGGCGACCGGAAACGCCGCAAACAACGCTCCGCCAAACGTCACCAGCCAAACTTCGTTGCCGTCCCATAGCGGACCAATCGAATTCATCACCAACCGACGCTCTTCATCGGTCTTGGCAATAAACGGGTGGAGAATTCCGACCCCCAAGTCAAATCCGTCCAGAATCGTGTATCCGCACAGCAGCACGCCGAGCAAAAAGAACCAGATCAGTGTCAGCGTTTCGTAATCAAGCCCGATCATCGTTCCCCTCCGTTGAGTCTTCGCCCATTAAGTGGCCGCCGAGTGCTTGCCCCTGCTGCTCAAATAACTCCTGCATCCCTTCGCTGCGATGGCGAGCTTTCAGTTCCGCCAACTGTTCCACCGTTTCGGGACCATGCTGGATTTTGTGGTTCAAGACAAAGATCCAGACCGCGAACAGCAACGCATAGATGATCCCAAACAAGACGATCGAGGCGACGACTTGATCGGCAGTCACCGATTCGCTGAGGCCTTCGGACGTTCGCAATCCCATCATCGCGACGCCATCTTGGACCGACGGATAGACGATCCACGGTTGCCGGCCGACTTCGGCGGTGATCCAGCCCGCTTGATTCGCGATCATCGCGGCAATCGGCATGGCAACGATCGTCCACAACAGCCAACGCTTTTCCTCAAACGTGCCTCGATACCAAAACAACACCGACAGCCCTGCAACCGCGATCATCATCGATCCCAGGCCTACCATCAGGTGAAACGTTTGAAACGGCAGCCAAATTGGCGGCCGATCCGATTCGGGGATTTGATCCATCCCAGGGACCGGATCGGAAAAGTTGTTGTAAACCAGAAAGCTCAACAACCGTGGCAGCTGCAATCCAAAGTGGACGGTTTTGTTTTCAGCGTCAGGCCAACCGAACAAATACAGACCGGTGGGTTCCTCGCTCGTTTCAAAGTGGGCTTCCATCGCGGCGAGCTTTGCCGGTTGGGTCTCGACCAATTTTTGTGCGGCATCATGGCCCGTCATTGCTGCCGCGAACGTAAAGGCCAACGCGCTCGGCAGGGCGATCGACAAACAGCGGCGTGCGATATCCAGATGGCGACCTTTCAGAACGTAGTAGCTGCACACCGAAGCGACAAAGAACGCGCCCAAAACCAACGCACCAGTCAATGTGTGTGTTAGCCGATCAACCGAGGAAGGGTTGAAGACCATCGCCCAAAAGTCGGTGATCTCGGCCCGCGGCATGGGCGTCCCTTGAACGTCGTGCCAGACGATGTGGTAGCCCGCCGGTGTTTGTTGCCAGCTGTTGGCGATCACGATCCAAACAGCGCTGAACACCGACCCCATGAACACCATCAAGGTGCTGAAGAGATGCAGCGGTGGCTTCACTCGGTCCCAGCCGAATACCAAAATCGCCAGGAAACCGCTTTCCAGAAAGAATGCAAAGATGCCCTCGGCCGCGAGTGCGGATCCGAAGACGTCACCAACAAAACGTGAATACGCGGCCCAGTTGGTGCCAAACTCGAATTCCATCACGATCCCGGTCGAGACGCCCATCGCGAAATTGACCGCAAAGACACGTGTCCAAAACCGTGCGGCAATTTCCCACTCGGGTTTGCGAGTCCGGAAGTAGGCGAGTTCACAGAGGAAAAGCTGTAACCCGAGGCCGATCGAAAGCGGCGGGAACAAGTAATGAAACATTATTGTTCCGGCGAACTGCAACCGACTGAGTATTTCGACGTCCATCTCGAACCATGCTGGGTCTGCGATTGAAATGGCGACCCTCTCCCATGAGTTGATCACCAGCGCATCGACTGTCGGGATTGACCTCCGGGGATTAAACGCCGGAACACCGACCGCCAGTCAAGCTACCACGCCCAAGCATTGTGATGTTGGGCGACAGACCGTAAAGCATCATTCTTGTCGCAACCCTGCGTCGATTTATACAACTCAACGCAGCGTGTCAGCCGGAATGATCGTAAATGCAATGCTATTGCAAATAGAAAAATCGCTTCATTGCCCACATTGACTGTGCAAGGTCGGCAAGTGCGGCGGTTCGGTCTCCTTGGCGTGCCTGAGTTTGTGAATCGACAAATTCGAGCATCTTGTCAATCGATTGATCGGATAGTGGTTGGCCGTGAGCTTTCATCGCCATCTCTTCGATCTTTTCCCGTAGTGGTCGCGGGTCGGATTCAATCCGCTTTGCCCAGCGTGTCGATTGGTCGACCACAAAGGGCGAATTCATCATCACCAAGGATTGCGCGGGCACGTTCGATTGACTACGCCGGCCTTTGGGGCCAAACGGGTTGGGCATGTCGAAGGTGACAAGCAGCGGATTTAAAAAGTTACGGTACACCGCTTGGTAAATGGTGCGCCGCCCGTTCCCGTCCAGCGGGCCGCTCTCCCGTGCACCACGCCCCGTCATGAACGCGGTTCGGTGCGTCGGAATCGGCTCGCCATACATCTGCTCTGACAGGCTGCCAGCGCTATGCAAGATCCCATCGCGAATCATCTCTGCGTCCAACCGACGTAGATTCATGCGATGCAGCAACGCGTTGGTCGGGTCGGCTTCTGCGATTTGATTCGCGTCGTTGGCCGCATTTCCGACAACCGATTGTCCATAGGTTCGTGACAATACCAATCGCCGAATCAGCCGCTTTAATGACCAGCCGTCTTCGGCAAACTCGGTGGCCAGATAATCCAACAGCAGCGGATGTGTGGGCTCGGTGCCTTGAGGACCAAAATCGTCGAGCGAGGTCACGATGCCGCGTCCGAACAGGTGGTGCCAAACCCGATTGACTCGAACGCGGGCTGTTAACGGGTTCTCCAAAGTTGCGATTTCGTTGGCGAGGTCTAATCGGCTGCCCGCTTGCCCGCCAAAAGCGGACAGGTTCCGCGGCTCGACCAAATCGCCATGATTCGAATGCCCACCACGAATATAGATGGGCGATGATTGCCGGGTTCCGGCCGCCATTCCCAATGCCATCGGTGGTCGTTGCCATTGCCCGGTCAGGTCACTCAGTCGCTTGGCAAAATCAGGGGACGACTGGGAGGCGATCCATTGGCGTGCAAGTAAATCGGACTCGCCGGCGGCAAGTTTGCGTTTGCATTCCGCAATCGCCTCTTCGGCCGATTGTTTTTGCACGAACGAAGGTGGCGGTGACTGGGGAGCGTGTTCGCTGGTCCAAATTTGATCGACGGCGATCGAACCGTTGCCAGCATCGGTGAATTCCAGATAGGCCTGGTGCCCGATGTATTTCTTGAGATCGCCATCGAGTGAAATCCAGCGGAATTCGCCTCCGGTGTCGACTTGGCCTTTCTCGCGATTGGTTCCTGCGAAGAGTAACGCCGAGAACTTTGCCATCTCGTAGTGATCGATGATCAGGCGAACGGTTGATTCAGGACCGCCACGCATCCAGATATCGATTCGCGGTGACGTGATTTCAAACGTCGGCGATCGCAATGTCCCATGTGCCGTGTTCCCATAAACACCGCTGTCGATCGTCCCGGCACGATGGCCTTCCGGTACGGCTGACAGTGCATAACGCAATGAATCATCGACCGACTGAAACGCGATTCCTGTCGTTGTCCAGCCTTCGGGCAGTTCGCAACCACAGAAATCAACCATTTCAGTCGCTTGCGATGAATACGCGTTCCAGCGTTCTTCGTTGAAACCCTGATGACGTTCGGCGAGTTCTGCAAAGGCGTTGCCTAGTTCGTCGTCTGTCGGCTTCGGCGTTTTATTTACATACGCTGCAAACTCACTGCGAACGGCGTCCATTTGTTCCGCGAGAGCTCTGCGTTTGCCGTGTGGGTCCAGCGGGATGTCCTGGCGGCAGCTGCTTTCCAACATCGCTTGCATGGCGTAGTAGTCCGCCGTGCTGATCGCGTCAAACTTGTGATCGTGGCAGCGGGCGCAGGCGATCGTCAGACCGAGGAAAGTTTTGCCGAACACATCGATCTGGTTCGAGAACGTGTCGGCTTCGTTTTGCAGGACATCCGTCGGTGCATGCGTCGATTCATGCAGGTACCAAAAGCCCGTTCCCAATACCGATTGGTCGTATCCCTGTGTTGGGTGCGGACGTGGCGACTTGAGCAAATCGCCCGCGAGGTGCTCGCGGACGAGTCGGTCGTAGGGGACGTCTTCGTTCAACGCGTCGATCAAATAGTCGCGGTATCGGAACGCATTGGAAATCGGATAATCGAATTCGTGGCCAAACGTGTCGGCATAACGAACCAAGTCCAACCAGTGGCGCGCCCACTTCTCGCCGAACCGCGGCGAATCGAGCATCTCGTCGACGAGTTGTCGTTTCGCTTCGTCCGAGCGATCGGAATTGATGCGTCGGATTTGTTCGAGCGTCGGTGGCAGGCCGACTAAGTCAAAGCTCACTCGCCGCAGCCACACGAGCGGATCGGCATCATCCGCCGGCTGCAAGTTGGCTTCGCGAAGTCTTGCCAAGATGAAACGATCGACGTCGTCGCGTGACCAATCGTCGTTCTCTAGTTGTGGCGGTTCCGGATCCGCGATGGGCCGCCACGACCAATGTGTTTCGAAGCGTTCGTCGAGGTCGAATTGTTTCCGTTTGCCGGTCGTCGCAGTTGCTTCACGCGGATCGTAGGCGCCGCTGGCGATCCATTGTTCTAGGATTTGCAGTTCCGCGTCGGTTAACCGCGAATCGGGCGGCATTCCCATCACGCGTTCTTCGGTATAGCGGACCGCGTCCATGATCAAGCTTTTATCGGGATCGCCAGCAACGATGGCCGCGCCCGAATCGCCGCCGTCTTGCCAACCTTGGCGACTGTCGAGTGCCAGGCTGGCTTCGGTTTCATCGCCGGAGTGGCATTCGTAGCACTTGTCGACCAGCAGCGGCCGGACTTTGTTTTCAAAGAACGCCGCCTGTTCGCTGTCGGCGTGTTGAGTGTCTTCACCGCGTACGGTCAGACCCGACGCGATCACCATGCAAATTGCGAAGGTTCGTTTCATGCCAAGACTCCTTCGATCAGTTTGCCGTGCACGTCCGTCAGACGCATGTCGCGTCCGCTAAACCGAAATGTGGTGCGAGTGTGATCGAGTCCCATCAGATGCAACATCGTCGCATGTAAGTCGTGCATTTCGTATCGGTCGCGAATCGCGTGATAGCCCCACTCGTCGGTTTCGCCAACCGTCACGCCGCCTTGAACGCCACCGCCAGCCATCCAAATCGTAAAGCCGAACGGGTTGTGGTCACGTCCGTTTGCGCCTTGCGCGAACGGTGTCCGCCCGAACTCACCGGCCCAAACGATCAACGTCGAATCGAGCAGGCCGCGTTGCCGAAGGTCTTTGATCAGCGCCGCGATCGGTTGGTCCACCGTGCGGCAGTTCTTGGTGTGTCCGTCGAACAGATTGCTGTGTTGATCCCAGCGGTCACCGTTTCCGGCCGGACAGGTCAGTTCGATAAAGCGAACGCCCCGCTCGACCAACCGGCGGGCTACCAGGCATTCGGTGCCAAAGGTCCGCGTGTTATGAAAGTCAGACTCCAGACCATACATTTGCTTGGTGGCAGCCGTTTCCTGTTGCAGGTCCATCAAGTCCGGCACTGTGGTCTGCATCCGGAAGGCGACTTCAAAGTTTTGGATCGCCGTTTCGATCTCGTTGTCGTAACCGCTTTCGCGAAGAGCGTCTTGGTCGAGTTCCGCGATCAAGTCCAGCTTGTTGCGTTGCAATTGCGAGGACGGTTCGAGTGGTTTGATGTTGGCAATCGGGTTCTGCTGCGGCAGGAACAAGCTGCCTTGATAGGCCGAAGGTAAAAATCCGCTGCCGAAACAATCCAACCCGCCGGGCGGGATCAATCCGCCATTGAGCACCACAAAGCCGGGCAGTTCGGCGTTTTCGCTTCCCAGGCCATAGCCGAACCAGGCTCCCATGCTGGGGCGGCCTTGCAACCCGCTGCCGGTGTGCAGGAAGTAGTTCGCAGAAGTGTGTTCCGAAAACTCGCTCGTCATCGAACGAACAACGGCCAACTCATCGACGACTTCGGACAGATGCGGAAACAGGCTGCTGACCTCGATCCCGCTTTCGCCGTGTTTGGCAAATTCCCAGGGGCTGCCCAGGACTTTGCCGACATTGTCAAACTGCGTGGGAGCGAGTTTGCCGATCGTTTTCGCCGGGTCTTGCCCGTCGTACTTCTTGAGCAGCGGTTTCGGGTCGAACGTGTCGACTTGGCTTGGGCCGCCGTCCATGTACAAAAAGATGACGCTTTTGGCTTTGGCGGGAAAGTGTGTGGGCTTCGGGGCGAGTGGGCCGTCGCCAGTAGAATCGCCCGCAGTCGCAGAAATCGGCGAGGCGTGCGCGGTGCCGTCTGCTTCACTAAGCAAGGCACCGAGAGCGAGGGCACCCAAGCCGCTGCCGACTTCGCCGAGCCAATGGCGACGGGACTGGGGCAGGTCACGAAAGCGTCGACAATGATGGCTTGCCATGTCGGACTCGCTATGGAATCAAAGGTGGGATAGTAGGCGGGACAGTCTATTCTAGCTGATGGAGCTTGCCGGCTGTGACACGACCTTGCCGTTGATTCTCCTCAATTAAGCGGCTCTGCTGGAGGGGGTGTCTACACCGCCGGGACCAGCCACGCGGCGATGACGGTGACAACCAACGCCGACAGCCCCATCGCAGTGCTCATCGGCGCCAGCGTTTTCAAGCCTTCCGATTCGGTCATCCCGCTCATTCGGGTGATCACCCAAAACGCGCTGTCTGTCATCCAAGACACCGGCTTGCTGCCGGCGCCGATTGCCATCGCCAAATAAACGGGGTGAAACGGCAAACTTTCGCTCGATGCAAATCCTTGCAGAACGCCTGCGGCGGTGATCATCCCCACGGTGGCTGAGCCTTGCAGAGTCCGAATGGCGGCAGTAACCAGAAACGCGACCGGCAACAGCACCAATCCGGCATCCGTATCCACCAAGTCACTGACTGCCGTCGCGATGCCTGCGTAATACAACATCTTGCCGAACGCACCGCCAGCTGCAGTGATCAAGATAATGTTGCCTGCCGAAGCCAACGAACGGCTGACCAGCGTCTGACGTCGGTCTTTGTCAATGAATCCGACTAAGCGGAACGCCAAGGCGACTCCGACGGCAATGGCAATGTTTTTATCGCCGACAAACAGCATCGCTTCGGTCGCATCTCCGCTCGATAGATGTCCGGCATCGAGAGCATAGCGAATCACACTGCCAAGAGTGATCAAGACGACCGGCACGATGATCGGCAATAGCGACATCCAAAGTCCCGGCATTACCTTTTCATCTTCATTGGTTTCGGTTGGCATCTGTGATTCGTCAATCGCATGTATCGTTCCGTCTGCTTCACTTTCACGAAAGGGAACGTGCACGAAGTGATTGATCAAGCGGGCGGAGGCGAGCGAAAGAGTGCTGCTGAACACACCGATGGCGAGACCAGCGATCAACATCACGCCGACATCGATCCCGAGAATCTCGGCAACTTGCAGCGGCCCCGGCGTTGGAGGGATCAGCGAGTGGGCGATCGAGCCGCCGGCCATGATCGCCAACAGGAACAACACATAGTTTTTACCGACCGCTTTTCGCATCGATCTGGCAAGCGGCACCATCAGGTAGAACACTGTGTCAAAGAAAACGGGGATGCCGATGATGAACGAGCTGACGGCAAGTGCCTCGGGGGCTCGTCGCGGGCCCGTGATCGCAAGGATTCGAGCGACGATGGTGTTCGCCGCGCCGGACTCGCTAAGCAAACCGCCGATCACGCTTGCGAGTGCGATTAGGATTCCAATCCGGCCGACGGTGTTGCCGAATTCGCCGGACAAACGCTTGACGGGGCTGCTGTGCGGGAATGACTCAGCTTCTTTAGGGGTGAAGCGTTCGGCAGCGACTTCGCGGTCTGCATGTTGTTGCAGGCTGGCGGTATCGGTCAGGCCTGCGACAAGAAGTCCCGCTAACAAGAGCGTCATGAAAGCGTGCAGGCGAAAACGCAAGATACAGACGAGAACGACGGTAATCGCGAGCGCGACAATCCACCAAATATTCATCAAGGTTTGTCAGCCGGGGAGCAAAATTGACTGCGGCAATCAGTCGATCTGGTCGACAGATCGAAAGGGGCGTAGATTATGCAAGCTAGAAACTTAGCAGAATTCGAGGGCGGGCGTGGTCGCCGTCCCCCGAGCAATCGTTTGTTGGTTACAAAGGGTTGCCGAGACGTCTTGAACGAGCTGCATCAACGCCTGTGCCGGTGTGAAGTCATTGGTGCCGGACGATTGATGACCTAGACTCGACAAAAGAATGTTCTTAGCCGATGTTGAACCAGCATTCGTAAGGTGAACTCCGGGGCCGAGTCGGTCGCGGACGGGTTTTCAATCCTCACACAACCGGTCAATCAGTCACGTGTCCGACAGTCCTTCTGAAACCAAGGTCTCGTTTTTCGAGAAGCACGAATTTGCCATTCGTCGAATTCACTCCTTGTTGGGCATCGTGCCGTTGGGCTTGTACATGGTCGTTCACCTGACGACCAATGCCAGCCTGCTCAATGGCGTCGAAACGTTTCAGCGGGCCGTGTTCATGATCCACAGCCCCGGCAAGTTGTTGCCGCTGATCGAGTGGGCGTTCATCTTCGCACCACTGTTGTTCCACGCCATCTTGGGTGTTTGGATTGCAAAAACCGGACGCACCAACAGCGGTCAATATCGCTTCGCCAGTAACAAACGCTATTCGTGGCAACGCTGGACCGGCATGATCGGGCTGGTCTATTTGTTCTTGCACATCATGCACCTTCACGGCGGCTTCCACGCCCAGTGGTGGATCAACTCGATCAACGGCATCGGATTTGGCATGTTCTCGCCCTACAACGCCGGTAGCTCGCTGGTCCGTGCGATGGACTGGGGCTGGGGCGTCGTCTGGCCGACGATCTACTTGGTCGGCATGCTGTCGCTGGTCTATCACCTTGCCAACGGTTTGTGGACCGCCGGGATTACCTGGGGGCTTTGGATTAGCCCCGCGGCACAGGCTCGCGCGACAAAAGTTTGCGTGGCGTTCGGCATCGTTTTGACGGTTATCTCTTTGTCAGCTTGGGCTGGCGCCGTAATCCCAGGCGAAGAGGACGCACAAGCGATGGAAGCCATCGAAAACCGCATGTACGAGGCGGGCGTCGAAGCCGGAATGGTTCCCGAGAACGAAGAAAAACGTGCTCACCACAGCGCAACCGATGTCGAAGCGGGCGAAGAAGCGGTCAGCGATACCGAAGCGACCGCGATGACCGAGTTCGTCCCAGCCAGCTAAACCACAGCGCCGACACCGTCCGGCGGAATCCAATCCAACGCAGTCACCACCTTAGAAAACAAGAATCGAATCGCCATGGCAAATCAACGAGTCGTCGTCGTCGGCGGAGGTCTAGCCGGTCTGGCCAGCACGATGAAATTGGCCGAACTTGGCATCAACGTTGACCTGATCAGCTTGACTCCCGTTAAACGCTCCCACAGCGTTTGTGCTCAAGGCGGCATCAACAGCTGCAACGACCAGACCCGACAACTGGGTGACAACGAGTTCAAACACTTCGACGACACCGTCTACGGCGGTGACTTTTTGAACCACCAGCCGCCAGTGAAAGAAATGGCCGACTGGGCTCCCAAAGTCATCGACTTGATGGACCGCCTGGGCGTTCCGTTTAACCGCACCGGCGAAGGCTTCATCGACCGTCGTCGATTCGGCGGGACGCTTTACAAACGAACCGCATTTGCCGGCGCGACCACCGGGCAGCAACTGCTCTACGCACTGGATGAACAGGTGCGCCGCCGCGAGAGTGAAGGCAAGGTTCGCAAGTTTGAATTCTGGGATTTCCAGGGGCTGATCCAAGACAGCACCGGTCGCTGCCGTGGCGTCGTCGCACAAGACATGGTGTCAATGGAAATGCGATCGTTCCCCGCCGACGCGGTCGTCGTCGCAACGGGCGGTTGCGGTTTGGTCTACGGACGCAGCACGATGAGCGTGTTCTGCACCGGTAGCGCGGCAAGCCGCTGCTTCCAAGCAGGCGCCAAATACGCCAACGGCGAATTTATCCAAGTTCACCCGACCGCGATCCCAGGCAGCGACAAACTGCGACTGATGAGCGAATCGGCTCGTGGCGAAGGCGGCCGTGTTTGGGTTCCACGTAAACCACACGATAGCCGTTCGCCACGCGACATTCCCGCCGCGGACCGTTACTACTTCTTGGAAGAACGCTACCCCGAGTATGGGAACCTTGTTCCACGTGACATCGCAACGCGTGAAATCTTCGACATCTGCGTCAACGAAGGCCTGAGCGTCGATGACGAGCGGATGTGCGTTTACTTGGACTTGACGCATATCTCCAAAAGCGAATTGGACCGCAAGTTGGGCGGTATTCTGGAGATCTACGAAAAGTTCCAAGGCGTCGACCCTCGAATCGAGCCCATGCGGATCTTCCCGGCCGTCCACTACAGCATGGGCGGCTTGTGGGCCGACTATGTCCGCACCGCGGCCGGCGGTCTGGAACCTGGCGCACCAAAGAACCACATGACCAACATCGAAGGCCTCTACGCCATCGGTGAATGCGATTACCACTACCACGGTGCAAACCGCTTGGGTGCGAACTCGCTGTTGTCGTGCATCTTTACAGGCTTGTTCACCGGTCCTTCGATCGTGAACTACATCGAAAACCAATCCGAAGGACACGCCGACCTTGCATCCAGCGAGATCGATTCGGCGGTGAAAAAACAGCAAGACCGCCACGACAGCTTGCTCAAAGGCGACTCCAGCAGCGACGAAAACCCCTACCTGATTCACCAGGAACTGGGCGATGTGATGACTCGCGCCGCAACGGTCGTCCGCCGTAACGATCAACTCAAAGACGCGATCGAAACCGTCAACGAACTGCACGAACGTGCGATGAAGGTCAGCTTGTCGGACACCGGTGGCTGGTCCAACCAGAACGTGTTGTTCTCCAAGTCGCTTCAAGACATGTTCCCGATCGCCAAGTGCATTCTGCAAGGCGCGTTGCAACGGGATGAATGCCGCGGGGCACACTACAAGCCGGAATTCCAAAGGCCGTCTTTGACCGCCGAGGATCCCGCCGAACGCCGCAAACAGGCGGAAGAGTGGCTGGACGAGTTCGACAAGAACAACGAAAAATTCCTCAAAAGCACGATCGCCGAATACGACAATGCTTCGATGAAGCCAAAGCTAAGCTACGAAGCGGTCGATACGTCACTGATTCAACCACGACCACGTTTGTATGGCCTGGTCGGCGCGGACATCATCGAACAGGTGTTCAAAGAGCGTGCCGAAGCCAAAAAAGCAGGCGCGGCACCCGCCGCCTCCGCTTGATCTCGCACGTTAGTTCCCGTTCCGTTCGCAACGCCCAAAACATCCAAATCCCTTTAGGTTTCAAATAGGCTGACTCCATGATTGCTTTCGACCAACATGCGAAACGCCCTGAGTTTATCAACGTTCGTGTCAAGCGACAGGACGGTCCTGGTAAAGAGCCGTATTGGCAATTGTTCAAGATCCCCTACGAGCCGGAATTGAACGTCATCACGGTCCTCCAGCGGATCGCGGCACTTGGCAAAGACGCCGATGGCAACAAGTCGTTTCCGGTTTGCTGGGACTGCGGGTGCTTGGAAGAGGTCTGTGGCGCTTGCACGATGGTCATCAACGGCCGCGTCCGCCAAAGCTGCAGTGCGTTGGTTGACCGCCTGATGGAGGACAATCCTGACGAGTTGGTCCTGGAACCGATGTCGAAGTTCCCTGTCATTCGCGACTTGATGGTCGATCGATCGCGTTTGTTCCGTGGCCTCAAACGCGTCAAAGCTTGGGTTCCCGTCGACAGCTACTACGACATGGGACGCGGTGAACGCCAATTGCGTGAAATGCAAGAACGCAACTACCCGCTCAGTCAGTGCATGAGCTGTGGATGCTGCGTCGAAGCATGCCCGCAATACACGAAAATCGAGCTGGAACAAAAGCCAGGCGAAAGCGACGAAGCCTTTGACGCTCGAAAAAACGACGCGTTCGACAAAGCGTTCGTTGGCCCGCATGCGATTTCGCAAGCGATGCTGTTCAACAATCATCCCACCGGCAAAGCGTTGGAAGGCGAACGTTTGGACGCCTTGACCGCCCCAGGTGGCATCCAGGCTTGCGGCAACGCTCAAAACTGCGTCGCGGTTTGCCCCAAGGAAATTCCGCTGACCACCTCGATCGCTCGTGCTGGACGAGCCACCACCCTGCACACCATCCGCAAGTGGTTCGAAAAGTAAGCAGCGTCGCGAAAGCGATTAGCTGTGTCTGAGCGAGCCCACCGAGGCTCGGCAGACATCGCGAATAGAGTTCTCATCGGCCAGTTGCATCGTCGGGATATTCGCGGCGATCAATGGCCCAGCGGCTTGCCCAAATTCGTTGAAATCGATGGTGTTGATGACCGCTGCGACTGCTTTGCCGCGGCGTGCAAAGCCCACCAAAGTCGCGATTGTTTCTGGAGTCGCTTTCTGAAAGATCGCGATCAGTGTGGTTTCTGAACTGATTCGCGATTCGGCTTCGATCAAAAGCTGTGCGAACGACATCCCGTCGCTTCTCTCGAGCCGAGCCAGTTGAGTTCTCAGTTTCTGAAACTGTAGCGGGCCACGTCCGACATCAACGATGACTGGACGCAAGCGGTCATTTTTGTTGGTCCGTTGCGCCGAACGTTGGGCCTGTTCTCGAATGCGATGGTCGCCACGCCAACCGTCAGTGCGTATGCGGTCCGCAGCGTCTCGTCCGTTGGTCACCATCGCAAAGGGCTGTGATTGCTCCATCAATGAACTCGCAATCGAAGCCGCCGTGGTGATCGCCAAATCAGTACGGATTGGTTCTTGATTGGTAGGATTGGTTTCAACATGCAGGTCCAATACCAGTGTGGCACCAGCAATCGACGTGGGTTCATAGACCTTGCTGTGCAGGATTCCGGTTCTCGCGGTCGCCGACCAATGGACACGACGCATCGGGTCACCCGGTTGCCATTGGCGAATGCCACGCAATCGCGTCGGGTCTTCTAGTACGTTCGCCCGCATGCGGATCTCGCCCATCGGACGAGGTGAAGCGATGTCGTAGCCTTCCAGTGGCAGTACCTTTGGCAAAACGGTGATGTACTGCGGTTCGGTACCCACACGGAATCGGCGATAGAGTCCCATGACATCGCCGGTTTCCAGCACCGTTGGGCCGATCTGAAAATAGCCTCGGCGGTTGCATTTGACCGTGTATTCGAGATCGCGAGTTTGGTTGGGCCATAGCAACAGCACTTGGACCCGCTCACCAGTGACCTTTAATGTCGGAGGATCATGGATCGTCGCCCAGTGTGGAACAAGGTCTTCGACCAATAGCCAAACGACGGGTAAACGCGACGTGTTTTGCAGGCTTAATTTGACCGAGAACGATTCACCGACATGCAGTTCTTCGTTCCGCCCATGACGTGTCGCGATCGTGGCGGTTGCCCAGGTTTTGGCCAGATACTGATTCAGCAGAATGACCGACGCCGCAACAATCGCGGTCAACACCCACAAAGACGCTCCGAAAAGCAATCCGATCAGCAGCACCGCAGAAGCAGCCGCGAGCAGTTTGAACAACCCGGACGGCTCCGAATGACTGGCATCGGCCGCTGGAGGCGATTGCGAACCGGGCGAGTTGGCTGGTTTGATCATGCCAATAGTTTACCACCTGGGACTCTGCGAAGCGTCACTTAGCGATAAACCTGTTACTTTCGCTAAACCGGCGCCGGGAGGTCTCGTCGGTTGAACGTTCTGGCGGCAAGGGCGTAGAACACAATCCCGAGCATCATCAACAACAACGGATATGCCAAGGGGGGCATGGCGGCGTCCGGTAATGTCGTCGTCAGACTCCATAGCGAACTGCCTGTTTCACCGGTCATGTTGACCAATTTCTGAGGCTTGTAACAACTGAAAAAGGACAGGTTCAGCAGCCACTGCAGTGAATCCGTCGCTTTGCCGAGACCGTACATCACCGCCTGCAAAACGTAGATGCCCATTACGATCCCGATCGTTCGCCATCGATATCGGTCACAGCAACTGAAGAACGTCGAGAGTCCCAGCAGAAAAAAGCCGAACGCGAACAGGTTGAAGGTCGCGGGCGCAAAGACCGCTGGATCAACGCGTTCGCTAAGCGGGAACGATTCTTTGATCGGTTCGCCAAGTTGTAGCGGGACCTCCCAGCCAAACACTGGAACCTGAACCATCGGCGTCGGTTGCGTTTCCTTGACCGTTGTCAGATGAACGCCGATCGCCAAGCCGCCCCACACGAACAAACACAACAGCGTCAGACCGCCGACCGCAACCAGTGCGTGTGACCACAACAAACTGGTACGTCGAATTGGTTGGGCAAGCAACATTTCCATGGTGCCGCGTCCTAATTCGCCGCTGACGACATCGCTGCCACGTGAGATACACCAGATCACGACACAGATGATGATGATGGGCTCGTCATAGGTCATGCCGACACGACCTTGATAGGTGAAGAGCGAATCGAAGCTGATCGGGGCAAACTTTTCAAAGTCACGGAACTGTTCCAAAATCGTCTGAAACTGTCCCATGTCCAACAAGCTGACCACCCAAACACGCACCCACGCGAACGCGAACAAGGCGATTGCCAGCGCGAAGAACAACAACATCGCTTGTTTGACGTAGCTGCGGACCATTGCGGCATCAATCATTGGGACACCTCGCCGGTCAGCTCGTGATTGGTTTCGTTCGCATCCAAGTCGGGGGCAACACGTGGATCGTCGGCCTGTTGGTGATGAACGGAATCGTAGATCGCACGCAGTCCCAGCGGCTCGATCCGCATTCGTTCGAGATGCAAAGTTGCAAGCCATCCGAGCATTGGGGCCAAGTCGCCGGAGGTTTCGATCCGGATCGCGTTGGGCCTTTCGTCAGTCCCATGGTCAATCGCGTTGATCTGAACTTGACTTGAAAAGGACTCTGGGATGGACTGCCTTGTGGATTCGATCGTGCGACCGGTTGGTAGGTCAGCCCAGATGCGATGGCGTTGAAACAGTTCCGCCATCACCAGCTCACGTGCCAAGCGTCCTTTGCGCAGGAACGCGACTCGGTTGCAGGTTTCTTCGATTTCGCTCAGCACGTGAGACGAAAACATCACCGTCCGGCCATCACGGTGGGCGTCGGTGACATACCGCAGCACACTCGCGCGGACCGAAGGGTCCAAATTCGCGGTCGGCTCGTCCAGAATCAGCAGCGGTGTTTTTGGCGCGAGGACTACGGCCAGTGCCAGTTTTTGTCGCATGCCGGTCGACATCATCCCGACATGCCGGCGGGTATCGAGCTCCAACTCGTCCGCAATTTGCCGGCTTCGCTGATAATCCCCCAGGGGATGGAGGTCAGCGAAAAACCGGAGTACCCCTTCGCCGCGCAAGTGCCGCGGCAGTCGTGCGTCGCCTGGCAGATACGAGACACGCTTACGGACTTCGACGGAGTCCAGTTTCGGGTCGACACCACAAACGCGAACATCACCACCCGATCGTTGCAAATAGCCCAACAGTGACCGAATGAGCGTCGTTTTTCCCGCACCATTGGGGCCTAGCAGCCCGAAGACGTCGCCTTGGCGAACGGTCAGGTCACATTCCTCCAGAGCTTGGAATTCACCGTATCGTTTGGATAACTCACGGCAGGTCACTACCGGTTCGAGGTCCATGTGGCCGTCAAGGTCGTTCATTTCCGAAACTGCAATCAAGTTGTCGTACTGCGTCGTGTGTGACAATCGTTCTCGGGAAGTGCCCATTGTTTACTTCCGAACCTTCGGTGATAAGTCCACGTCTATTGTCAACCAAAGTCAAACCGTAAAATCCGGACCGCGATAAACGGCATTTCACCCCGGTCGGTGACAATTCCTGATTCGCACGTCACCCTGTGACAATAACCATTGCTGTTGTACCGCTCGGCTTAGACAAGCTGATTCACCACTCTTTAACATTGCTAATCAAGGGCCACCGAACTGATGCCAGAGAATGTACTGCCACGTGGATTTCGTTTTGGTGGAGTGACTTGTGGAATCAAAGCCAGTGGACGTCCGGACCTGTCACTGATCGTTTGCGACCAGCCAGTCGCGGCCGCTGGCGTCTACACCACCAACCAAATCGTTGCTGCTCCCGTCACGCTATGCAAAAGCCGTACGCCTTCGTCATCGATTCGTGCTGTCATCACCAATAGTGGCAATGCGAACGCCTGCACCGGCGAACAGGGAGCATTGAACGCTGCCGAAATGTGTCGATTGGTTGCAACGAAAATCGGTGCGTCTGATGAGCAGGTTCTGGTGATGAGCACCGGAATCATTGGAAAGCCACTGCCAATGGAACGCATCAAAGCCGGAATCGACTCGGTCGGCAATAAACTTGGCGACAGCATCGACGACTTTCAAGCGGCCGCTTCGGCAATTTTGACGACCGACAAAGGTCCCAAGACGGCACACCGTGAAGTCAAACTCGGTGGCGTCACCGTCAGGCTGTCCGCGATGGCCAAAGGTGCCGGCATGATCGCTCCCAACATGGCGACCATGTTGGCCGTCGTGATGACCGACGCCGCGATCGCTCCAGAGATGTTGAAAGAGCTTTTAACAGAGGCGGCCGATTTAAGCTTTAACCGTGTCAGCGTCGACGGTCACACCAGCACCAATGACACCCTGTTGGCGTTGGCGAGCGGCGAAAGTGGCGTGGAAATCACCGCCGAACACAAGGCGGCGTTTGCCGAAGTGATGAATGACATCTGCACGCAACTCGCGCGTGAATTGGTGTCCGATGGCGAAGGTGCCCAGCACGTGATGAAGATTCATGTCACCGGTGCAAAAGATGATCACGACGCAAACGGAATCGCCAAAGCAATCGGCGAAAGCCCGCTGGTAAAAACCGCGATGACCGGCGGTGACCCAAACTGGGGCCGAATCGTTTCGGCCGCCGGATACGCCGGATTCCCAATCCAGCCCAACCTGACGACCTTGGAAGTGTGCGGGACAAAAATCTTCGAAAACGGAGCGCCGTTGCCTTTCGAAGCCGCCGCGCTAAGCCGCACCATGAAAGCCACTCCCGAAGTCGACATCGAACTGACCGTCGGCGACGGACCCGGCGAAGCCACCCGCTGGGCCAGCGATCTGACCTGCGAATACGTCCGCTTCAACAGCGAATACACCACATAAATAACCGTCAGCACAAACCACCCACGCGCGCTCATCGAAGGATCTTTGACAAGATCCACTACGGTGCAGCCTCATTCGCATCGATGGTCTTATCCGCTGACGCACAGCAAGACCGACAAGCCGAACACATCACGGAATACGGGTAGTGAATCTTGTTAAAGATCCGGGCTATTTGTCTTCTTCTTCCCGAAGGATCTTTAACAAGATCCACTACGGTGCAGCCTCATTCGCATCGATGGTCTTAACCGCTGACTCGCAGCAAGACAGACAATCCGAACACATCAGGTAAAAGCGGGTAGTGGATCTTGTTAAAGATCCGGACGCATATCTTCCTCGTCCCGAAGGATCGTTGACAAGATCCACGACGGTGTTCCTAGTAACGCTGCGAGCTGTTAAAGCTTGTCGATTGGCGCGATCGTGCTTGGTGTAATCTTCGAACTCACTGGGTTGTCGGGGTGAGTTCAACACCGCGCGGCGTAAACCTGCCGATGTGAATTCTGGTCGGACATTGAATTTCTATGCCACTCGATACCAGACTCAGGCGGGTTCCATGTTGTTACGTAGACTGACGTTGGCGCTAGCGATCGCGTCATCCTCTTATGCGATGGCCGATGAGGGTCGCAAGTCGCTCGCCGACAAGCATGCGCCTGCCGGGATCATGGGCGATCACCTTCATGACGAAGGCAAATGGATGGTCGAGTACAAGTACATGGTGATGTCCATGGAAGACAATCGGATCGGCGACAACAAGGTGTCGGATGCCGATGCGATTGGGCCACCCGGTCCGCCAGCAGGGATCAACGTCAACGGCATCCAAACGAATGCCGGCGCCGCGCCGACGGACATGACGATGGAAATGCACATGATGCACGTCATGTACGGCGCCACCGAGAACGTCACGTTGTACACGATGCTGATGTTGCCAAGCTTGACGATGGACCACATCCGCGGCGACATGAATCCTGGCGGACGCGGGACGTCCTTCACCACGCACAACAGTGGTTTCGGTGACACGTCGATGGGCGCATTGATTCGTCTTTATAGCGACGAACGCCAAGACTGGATCGCGAATCTCGGCTGCAGCGTTCCGACCGGGGATATCTATCGAGAATCAACGATTCCGACTGCCGGTGCTGTTTCACAGCCGCTGCCGTATCCGATGCGACTTGGCAGCGGAACGTTCAACGCCAAACCAGGCCTGACCTACAAACGCTACTGCGACTGGTGGTCGTTCGGGTATCAGTTCCAAACCGACTTGCCGATCGGACGCAATTATCGCGGGTACAGTGTCGGTGACGAGTTCCGATTCAACAGCTGGACCAGCGTTCTGTTAACTGACAACTGGGCCGTTTCACTGCGTGGCGAGCACCTGTGGCGGACCGCTTATGAGGGTCAAGACCCGACGGCCAACAACATGGTGATCGAAACCAACGTGGAAAGCTTCCGCGGCGGCTATTGGTACAACATGGGAATAGGGACTCAGTTCATGAAGAACGGTCACTACTTCAATTTCGAATTCGTGCCCACGATCGCGCAAGACCTGGACGGGATTCAGTTGGAAACCGACTATTCAGTCATCGCCAGTTGGTCCAAAGCCTGGTAACGCGGGTAGTGGATCTTGTTAAATATCTGGTCTATTTGTCTTCCTCTTCCCGCAGGATCATTAACAAGATCCACTACCCGTATTCCGTGATGAGTTCGGCTTGTCGGTCTTGCTGTGCGTCAGCGGATAGGACCATCGATGCGAATGAGCCTGCCCCGTAGTGGATCTTGTTAAAG
>NZ_NPDI01000015.1:0-13126 GCF_002251265.1 Rhodopirellula sp. MGV
CGGTCATCGTGGCGGCGGCGGCGGAGGCGGCCGCAACTGGTAGGCGACAGCGTATCAATTGAATGAAACGAAAGAGGGTGCAATCGGTTTTCCGGTTGCACCCTCTTTTCTTTTGCCGCTCGCCTCTTTTTCTGATCAGCTCTTTTGCTGATCAGTCATTCATTGCAGGTTGCCTTTAGGGCGCGGCAACGTCATGCAGGGTCGCACCCTTGGTTTCACTCAGTACAAGAATCGCGTATCGCTCGGCGCCTTTGGCGTCCGCCGCACTGATGCTGGTGTAGTCGAACCGGCCTCGGCCATCGGTGTAACCGTCTTTGAAGAACCGCACGTCGCCGCCAGGGTACCGAGCGTAAACCTTGACGTAGGCTCCCGCGATCGGACGATGTGTGGTCGCGTCGGTGGTCTGCAGTTGGCCAAACGCGTCGCTGACATACGTCGTCAGTTCACCACCGTAGTACAAGGTGGTGCTACGCGATGCACCGACATGGCTTTCCACCAGCAGCGTCCGACTGCGCAGTTGTCGTGGAATTTCCAATCGTGTTGTGCCGGACGAGCCATTCAACTGTACCGTTTCCGATTGCGTCGGTCTGACCATCGCGATCTTTTGCAAGTCGTTGCGGGCAAATGGAGCTTTGCTGAACAACAGCTCCAGATCCACGCCGTAAAAGTTCAATTCAACCTGGTCGGTGTTGCGATGGTCGATCCGAATCTGATCGCCTTCGACTTTGATCGAGGCTTCCGGAACTTCGGCCGAGGCTTGGCTGTTCGCCCGGTCACGGTCAGCTATCGCCAAGTCAGCCGCTTGTGGCGAAACACTCGCATCGCCTGATTCGGAACTGTCGACGGAAACCAATTGCCCGGAATCCATCAGGTCAGATCGTTGCAGCACTTGCAACGCCATCTGTCCAAAGCGAGTCTTCCAACGCGGGACCGGATGGTTCGCATGGGCGTTGGCGATTTGTAGCGCCGTTTCGTAGTCGCCACGGTGCATCGCCAAGTAACCGGCCATGTAGTCGTACTGCAGCTGCGTCTCGACGGTGTCACGATCGAGCTCGCCAAATACGGCAATCGATTCTTCGATTCGGTTCTGCAGCAACAAGTAGTACGACAGCGGCAGTTTCTGTTCGACGTCAATTGAAGGTTGAAAACCGAGTCCACGGACGAACTGTTGGTATTGGCCAAGGAACTTCGAATTCAGAATCTCGTCTTGGTCACCCAGCCGGTGGATTCGGGCGCGGACCAAGGGAGCGTATTCGAGGTGTTCGTAACTTTGGCGATCAATCGCGTCGACCGTCAACAATGTCGAATCCAGTTCGGGGCCGACACTCTGAATCAGGTCGTTGCGTAGCGACAGATACCGTCGCATCGCCGATTCGTCTTTGTGATAGAAGCCATAGGCCCAAACGTCAGTTTGTGGGACCTTTGCGGTTTTCAAAGCATCGGTGACCACGCCATAGACGGCTTTGTCACGAAGTCGATGGTACACCAGACTCCAATCGAGTTTGTGCAAATTTGCTTTGGCCAAGTAATCGCGGATTTGATCGGCGCTACCGTCGACGGCAATTCGTTGCCAAGTGACTTCGTCGTCACTCCATTCATCCGCAACGCGGAATTTCATCTGATCGGCAGACGCGAGCAATTCATCACCAGCAGAAACGTTCGCCGGGTAATGGACGAACTCGCCAGCGGCTGGGAAGTAAAACTCGTACTCGACCGACGCAACTCCGAAGGCATTGACGACAAACGTTTTGCTGTCGGTCATTTGGCTTCCAGCGAGCGGCAGGCTGCCTGCCGGGATCTGCCAAAACACTTCCAACGTTTTTTGCTCGGCTGTCGGATTCGACACGACCACTTGGCCTTTGTAGGCACGTCCGGTCAAGAACTTTTCCGTGACGGCTTTCTCTTCGTCTTCGTTCGGGTTGGGATTGCTCAATCGGAACAGTTGCCCGATCAATACGCTGGCGTTTTCATCAGATGTTTGCAATTCACGCAAGCGTTTGGCGATTAGGGCGACCGAATGTTCCGGCCGATACATCGTCTCGGGTTTCGTCGGCAATCCGATTTCCCCCGCTTGCAATGGCAACCCGCTCATCGCGAGTGCGAGCAGCGCCGAATGACGGCTGGTCGTTGGAGCCAGCAGATGGTTTGACATCGCAGGTGCGTTGCCTTCGCTGATGTCCTGCCCCGCCAAGTCACGCCAAAACGCATTGATCGGGATTAGGTCCAACGGATTGCTGCCGACGGTACGAACATGGTCGAATTGGTTTTCGGCCCATTGCTTGGTACTGTCCAACTGCTGGTACATGTATCGCGTGTCCCCCAGTTCCCGCTCGGAGAGCATCCCGCTCATCCGCCGCCCCAACATCGGCGTGTTAGCGGGCTGTTTGCGGAACAACTGTACGGCTCTGGATCGTTGCAACGATTCCTTCACCTGATTTTGTGACAGTCCATCGATGCCGCCTCCCATGCCGCCCATGGCGTAGCCCAAGGATTGTGGCACCGCGAAATCAGATTCCGCTGCCATCTCCTCGCGATCGAACGCGACGGACAATCCGCGGGATTGCAGCGCGGTTTCGACAAGCATTCGGCGGCGGTCAAAGTCATCTTTCATCGCATCAACGGTTTCATTCAGGTCGCGGATGATCGATGAACGCATCTCGGGAAGACGCATTGCCAACAACGCACGTTCCGCAGCGGAAAGGTGTTGGTAGCGCCAAAGTTCCCCATAGGAAGTCAGGTCATCTCCCAGCAACCAGTGGTCGATGAATTGCTTTTCATTCTTGTTTGCGAGGTAGGGGCGAATGACCGAGTTAAAGAACTCGCCATCGTGCATGTAAAGGAACAGATGCAATTCATGGCAAGCTAACTTCGAATACTCAGTCAGTTTTTGTTCGTCGTCCATCGCATGCCAACGGGCGAGCACATCAAAGTCAGCGAAGCGATCATCACTGACCAATGTTCGGTACAGCGACAACAGCGAAGCGATATCACCGAAGACTTGAAGCTGTGCTGACCCGAGCGTTTCGAGATCCAGCGGCTGGTCAGGTGTCACGACGGAGACGACGCGTTCGAACGACAATGCTTTCTCGGCCGGAAGGGAGCTTGCCAATCGCAGGTCATCAATTTCGGCTTCTTTTAAAGGTCCGGTGACGGTTTGTTGCATCACCGTCAGCGGATCCGACACGATCACTTGGACGATTGGCATTCCGGCCACGACATCCGCAGGAACGACAAGGCTGCCATTTTCGTCGGGAATCAAGTTCGCCGCCAAAACGCCGGCATCACGCAGAAAATCAAAATCGGATCCCGTCTCGCTTTGCACGAATGAAGCTGCTTTAGCGGCTCCCATCGCGGCATCTCGGGCCGGTTCAGCCATTGCCGAGGGGGCGGGCGCGTCACCCGCCATTACTTGTTGCGATTGATTGCTTGTGGTTTCCGTTTCCCACGGATTCAGCAATACACTGGGCTGCGGAAGCATCACGCCGGCATACTTTTCCGCGAACTGACGGCGAAGCACATACTCGTACTCGTCACCCAGACGCAAGTCACTCACATAGCCGGAACGTGACAGCGACAGCTGCCGCCCATTCAATCGTGGCAGGCCAAGATGTAATGAATTCAACGGAAGCTTCGGACCAAAGTAACGCGACGCGATCAGGTGCACGCGTGCGAGGTCTGTGTTGCCCGCAAGCTGAATCGCAACACTGCCGTCATCCTGCCGCCGAATGGATTCGATCGCCAACGGGACTTGTTGGCTTTGTTGGCGGTGGCGAACTTCACCGGCAATCACATCGCCGACCTTTTCGCCTTCGACAACTGCGACACTGGTCGCGTCCCCTGTTTCACGCTGGATCAATGTGTAATCGCCTGGCGGAAGGTCATTGGCAAGCAATTGCCCCGCCGCAACCGACAGCTTCGCCGAGAGGTCTTGTTGAACGACCCCATCACGTACTTCTAGCAACCGATAGTTTTCGGCAGTGCTTCCGTCGGCCAGTGGCAAACGCAATTCATCGGTCGTTGCCAAGTGGACTGCCGACGGCCAAACGTGTTTGTTGATCTGTGCATCAAACTGGTGCCATGTCGCACCATTGACGCTATACGACAACTGTTGAACCGGTGCCATCGGTCCAAGATTGACGCGTCCCTGGTCATCGGACTGCAATGTCACTTCGGGGCGGTATTGGCCAAGGTCGGTTAGGAACTTGACCGTCACCGTGGTGCCACCGATCAGTTCCCCGTTGCGGCCCCGGGTTTCGATCACATAATCGTCGCCATCACGGGTCAAAAATGCGTCGACCGTTTGATTGGATTGGCGGATGCCAGCGAGCTGAACCGTGTGATCGGCTGCGAGTTCGCGTTCTCGTCGATCACTCAGCCCAGTAACTTTGCCGGACAAATGGAAACTGAGTTTTGCCAAACGCGATGGAACGCGGAAATCGATGGCGTATTCTTGGGCTTGATTCAGTTCAATTTTTTCGAACGTCTTGGTCGTTTCGATCCCGTCCAAATCGGTTGCGGTGACTCGCAACGACGCTTTGGACAAGATTCCTGGATCAACCGGCTGCGAACCGAGTGACAAGCGTGGTCGGACCACCAACGTCGTTTGGCCGCCCGATTGAATCAGCGCCGGATCGACGAGGAACCCAGCTTGCAGCTCATAGTTTTCGACCAGGTGTTCCAAGCGGAACGTGCGTGCAATTTTGCCGTCGTAGACGATGGCTTGGCCGTCTGCGATTTGGCTGACCATCGGGATTGAAATCTTCCCGTTTTCCTTGGCCGCAAACTCTTGATTGTTGACGAACAGCTTAGCGTCGTTGATGACATTGCGGTTTTCATCGAGCACTGTGATTTGGACGCCGTTGGCCGTTTGCGAACGAACGGTATTCAAGTCGCCATGGCGGATGATCGTTCGTGCCCGTCGGCCTTTGCCAACCAAGTCGACGATCCAAACGCCGCGTCCCTTCGTCTCGTCAATGCGAATCGTTTCACGGTGACGTACGATCGTCGGACGGTCGTACTCGATCGTCTGTTCGTGGGTCGGAATCAGACCGTCTAAATCGACGTCGGTATCAAGCGTTTCTTGATGTGTGCGGTAGTATGCAAGAGAGTTGATTTCGTAGACGCGGACAACAAGCTTGTCGATGTTTTTGACATCCACAAGCAGTTCTGTCGTGTCCTCACTTGCAAATCGCGTTGGGTTCTGTGGGGCAAACGTTAGCTCCACTTTGTCACGCAGTTCTTTGCGTTCGCCAGCCGACAACATTTCGAAGTACGGCTGTTCATTGGTGACACCCGACATCAGTTTGGTGCGTGCGAACACACGACGGACAAAATCGGGCTGAAGATATCGCGTGTACTCGTCGATGCCGGTCGCGTCGAGCAAAAAGTGTTCGAGGTAGGTTTCGATCAGCGCTTCGTCGCTGCCGATCGGCGGCAAAAACGCAACACTGGAAAAATCCTGATTCAAGTTCGCACGATTGGGAAGTCGCGCGATCATTGGACTGATGATCGAACTCTGACGCGGCAGTTGCAGGTACCGTAGGAACAACTCCTTGTCCCAAATGCCCGCTTTCAAGTTTGCTTCGAGCAAGCGATATGCGGAACTCGCTTTCAGCGAACTGTACGCCGCCGACAGCGTCTGGGTGTACTGCTCGACACGGCGCAAGTACTTAAGCCGCTCTTCGGGCTGTTGGCTCAGGTCGATGTCAGCGTTGGGGCGCAGACGGTACAGTTTTGCATCAACGAACTCGTTGTCATCGGCGACCGTGGGGACACGACGGGCGACTTCATCAAGTTCTTCGAGTGTCAAAAACTGGTGCGCGGGCAAGTCACCGAAACGGCGATCACGCTCGTTCCGCTGATTCAGTTCTTGGATGACTAGTCGATCAAGCGATTTCAGGTAGGGACCGTTGACCCGTTTCAGCAATGCATTTAGATCCAATCCCAGGTCACCGGGCTGGCCGCCGAGGAACCAGTCCGCGGCGATTTGCATTCCCAGTGGAGACAAGGCGACGTTGTCGTGTAGTGACCGCTTGACGATCTGTTGTGGTGACAGCAGTTCGTCTGCGATTTGGCTGGGGTAGCGACGTTCGCCTTTGCGGGCGGGGGCCGAATGGTTCAGTTGGATGTTGAGCCGTCGGATCAGGTAGTCGATCGATTCGCCTGGATTGCGATCGTACGTCAACAATCGTTGCCGCTCTGTCATCGCTTGCATCAGCGGCGACATAGCCCCTTTGCGGGCATTGCTCCAGGCCTTCAAGGCCGCTTCGGCACGATCGAGTTGCTGCGTGTTTTGGTAGTGCAGGCAGTAGAAGAAGTAGAAATCATCGCTACCCGGAATCAGTTCCGAGAGCACGGATTCGCGGTCCGCCGAAAGGGCGAACTTTTCCATAAACCCGATTGGTTCGGCCATGACGTTTTTGGGGATCAATCCGATGAGAAGGAGTGCCGCGATCGCTTTCGCAGAACGACGTTTGCGTCGCGAGCGTCGAGATTTTCGTTGGTTGAGATCGCGATTGATCATTTCAGATCACCGTTGCAAAGAGTTTGAGCCAGATGCGTGAACAGATGAGTGGCCACGCCCACCGCTATTCGGTGAAACGTAGCCGCATGAAAGGACGCACGCTGATCGGATTTATTAGGGATTGGCGATAAAAATCCCCCAGATTCCGCTGCGACCGCTTCTGCGGAACAAACGAAGTGGTGTCTCGGCAAAGGCTTCGCGACAATTCCCAATATAATGAACGACGCCCCAGCCGAATGGCCGGGGCGTCGTCGTCGCTCGGTGTCTGCCCAAGAAAGGCAGACGGTGTTTTGGTAACGTGTTACGCGGTTTTCGTGCTGCTCTTGGCTGATTCCATCGCTTCGCTGCCACGCAACAATTTCGTGAACTCGTCAACGCCTTCTTGTTCTTCTTCCAGGATGTTTTCCAAGAAGATCACCAGGGCGCGATCGCCTTCGGCCAGGTCCAACGCTTTGGTGTACATCTCCACTGCTTTGGATTCGAATTCCAAGCTGTTCTTCAAAATCTCGGTCAGGTCACGCGTTTGCTTGATCTCGTTGCGGGTGACGACGGGGACACCACCGAGGGCGGAGATCTTTTCGCCGACGAGCTTCGCATGGCCGAATGACTCTTCGGCGTTTTCGATGAAGGTCCCGGCGTAAACTTCACGCCACACGCCTTCGATCAAAAAGCTTGCTTGCGAGTACTGAGCCACGCCGGTCCATTCATGCTTCAGGCATTCGTTCAATTGGTCGATGATCGGTTGATAGTCCATCTATAGTCTCCTGATTCTTGTGACTCGATTCTGGATTGGGATTGCGTCTGCTGTTCGAAACAATAGCGCCCAAGACAGGCCCTCGGCAACCGCTATCCGACCGACTGCGGGAGGGTTTTCAGAAAATAGCGTCCTCGCGTGCCCTTGTTGAGAACCGTTCAAATCAACAGTACTCTTGGCCGGCTTCGCTGCTGAAATTGCTTCTCAATAAGGTTCGCTTCCCAATGGATGATCGTCCCCAACTTGTCGTTTGTTTGACCACCGTTTCGGACCAGCAACAAGCTGAAACGCTAGCCCAGTCGCTGATCGACCAGCATCTCGCTGCCTGTGTCCAAATCGACGCCCCGATCAAAAGCTATTACCGCTGGGACGGCAAAATTTGCGTGGACCCTGAAGTCCGCTTGGTGATCAAAACGGCGGCCGATCAGAGCGACGCCTTGATGCGTGGGCTGCAGAAACTGCACCCCTACACGCAGCCACAGATTGTGATGCTGCCATGCAGTGACGCCGATCCAGGCTATGTCGATTGGGTCCGGCGAAGCATCAACGGCGAAACACGCCAGTAGCAGCTGCCAATCGAAATGCTATTCCAAACCTTCGATGCCCGGCGGAGGAATCATGCCACCGCCAACGTTGCCCAACAGTCGTGGGAAGAATCGTGGTTCGATGACAAACCCAAAGCTGACGTTGTCGCGTCCACGGTCCGCGGCGATGTTCAGTCTTACGAGCATCGATTCGCCGATGCGTGTGATCCCAAAATTCTGGCCGACATAACCAGTGCTGCCGAAGTCATACGTGGTCCCGCCCGAGACGATCCACTTTTCGTTCACCCGATAATCGAAGTTCGATCGGAAGACGGTGCTGCTGATCGGGCCTTCCAAAGACATCATGCCGACGTACCAATCGCTCACACCAGGGCGACTGCTGCGAACGCCCGCACTTAACGAACGAAGCCCCTCGTCGAAAAAGTCGAGGTACCCGTCGCTAACCAACGACAAGCGATCGCCAATGTGATAGCGAAAATCATAAGTCGTTGGCCCCAGGGTTTCACCAAAGTTGTCGCGGTCTTCGCGAGGGAACAAAATCGTTTCGACATCGAACTGGATGATGTCGACAATCCGGTCTTGTCCAGGCAATCCGCGTTTTGTTTGGAAACGTTGATTCAGTCCCAAGCGGATCTGCTGCAGGTCGTCGGCAACCACTTCACTAGGACTGGCCAACCATCGCTGCACGCCTTGACGATACGCATAATTTCGGGGGTCGAATGCCGTTGGCAGACTTCCATTGAACGTCGAGCCGATAAATCGACGTCGGAACTGTTCCTGTGGATCGTCATCAAGTGCATCGTAGAAGGGCAACTCGTCCAAGTCGGTGTTGCTGTCGGCGTACCAGTACTCTGCCTTCCATTCCATTTTGTGAGCCAAGCCACGCATGTTTAGCAGCGTGCTTTGGATCGTGGGGTCAACACGAACCATTGGTAAGTTCACTTGGACGCCCGATTGGCCGAGCAAGCGAGTCAGCGAATCGCCGTCGGCAGCTTCGCCGTAGTGTGAGGCTTCGATGGAAGCGATGGGGCGAATGTTGAACGGACCAAAGTCCAGGTTCATTGCCAGTTCTTGTCGCGTCGATGCGATCACGCCTTCGCGATCCATCTCACCAGGAAGCGGAAAGTAGTTTGCCGCTTGAACCGGATCCAGCGGATCGTCGGCCTGGTTTAGCTTCGAATAGGACGCGTGGTTGTGCATCTGCCACGTCAGGCGATCGTTCAGAATCGAACTGCCGAACAGGTAGTGATTGAACTCCGGCAACCGTTCCGTCTTTTGGAAGAACGTGTTTAGCTGCGGTGTCGCCGACAGCTCGAACAGCTGATTGTGATAGTACTTTTGCACCCGCAGCTCGGTGACATGATCTGGGTTTTGGTCCCATTCATATTCCAAGTACTGCTCCAGGAAGTTGCGGTCGCTCAAGTAGCCGACCTGCCCGGTAACTTCCCAATCGTTAGCAAGCTTCTGACGGTGTTGCCACTTCACACGGCCACGTGTGGTTTCCTCCAGCGGCAAATCCATCCGACCTCGGCCGAGTTGATCCAGCCCGCTGTCGTCGATTCCCCAGACATCCAAGTTGCCACGCGTATGTCCCATCAATCCGAAGAACGCTGGCACGTCATACTTGAACGTCGTGCCAAGCGCCGGCCCACGTTTGCTGAGGTAGTCTGTCGAGAGTTGCCAATCGACACCTTCGGGAATGTTGTCGATCCCCAAGAGCTGAAAGATATCCCAGTCCAGCAAGATCTGGCTGCCAAAATTTTGGTCATTTCGAACCTTGATCCCCTGGATGTAAAACACCGGGCGTTCAAGGCTGGTGGCAAACCGCGGCCAATAAAAAATCGGTATCCCGCCGACAAATACAAAGCTGTTCTTGCTGCGTACGAAGGGGTCATTGTCCGAAACCAGCAGCCCACTGTCGCGGTCAACAACACTGCGTGTCTTTTCGTAGAACTCCAACGTCTCGCTTTGCAGCCAGTACCGCGGCACGCCCAGCCGACTGCTGGTCACGGCGGCATCGAACGCGCGAAAATTTCCATGCGAGATTTGCTGCAGCACTTCAGCTTTCAAACGCACGACGCCCTGGTACTCCGGTATCGTCGTGATTGCTTCGGCATCGAGCACCATGCCGGTTTCTTTGACGACGTTGTAATACATCGATTCGGCATAAATCAGCGAGTCGCCGGCGCGAAATACAATGTCGCCTTCCAAGTACAACTCACCATCAGCGGAGTTAAAGCTGGCGTCGCCGTTGATGACATCAACCATGTTGGGCACCCAACCGACAACACGGTTTGCCGAAATCGTGACGGTGCCAAAATCCATCACCCGGCCATCGGGAAATTGTGTTGAAACATCACGAATCGTGATCACGACACCACCGCGACCGATGACAACGGTTTCATTCGTCTCCGGCACCAAGGTCATGTCGACTCGCGGCGGAGATGATGGATGGCGGGGGCCGATCTGTACCCCTTTGGTTCCGCCGCCAAACAGGAATTCGCTGTTGTTGGTCGGTTCCAGGGGATCGGCGACCGAATACTGGTCGATCGGATAGCTATCGCCGAAACCACCTGATGTACTTGGCCCATTGAAGGTATTGGGACCGGTTAGTTCCGTCGGCAATCGCGACAGCGGCGGATTTGGGACTTCCCATTGGCGCGTGTTGACGTTGTCGTCTGGGATCGGCTCCGGGACGGGAATCGACTGCGTTTGGCCGCCTTGGACGAACTGGGTTTGAGCAACTTCCGAGGTCGCAGCCTGGCGCGCGAGCGATTGTTCTAGGTAGTCGAGCAGGAAAGGACGACTCGCCGGCTTGGCACGGTATTGATCCGATTGCACGCGAGGTTCGTCATCGCTTCGAAGTGTCACCACCAATGGTTGCGACGGCTCAGTGGCGGACTTTTTCGTCCCGCCTAGGCCTTCGATTGCCAAACGGTTGCGGACGTTTCCACGCGGACCGTCGGTGACCACGAGGACTTTGTTGGCCAGATACGCTTTGCCGTTGAATTCGAGCCGGCAATTGCCTTCGGCCAAGGACATCTGCGTCTGGCCTTCGTGCCAACGGAACAACGTTTGACCCGACAGTCGAATCTCACCGTCAACCGTGACCGATTGTGCGACCAAGTGCGATGGTTCGACCGCGAAGGTCGCGAGAACCACTGCAAACGCGGCGATAAATTTGATCACACCAAAATTGGTGTTCGTTTGCGGCGCAAGGCTGCCCGCTCGAGGTTTTTCCTCGGCGCAGCGGCGTCCGCCCCGGGGTTTCTTTTGCCGGGGACGCAAATCGGCGATGGCTTCCGTGCCGGCCAAAAGCGTTTCAATCTAAGGTGTGGAGCGTTGATAAATGACGTCGGCGCACGAATCCACCGACTCCGGGTCGCGATCCTACGAAGTCGGAAGCGTTGGTCACAAGCGGAAAACAGCTGAAGAACCGTCCAGCTTGATGCTAGCAACTGAACTCGGATTGATCGCGTGGGCAAAGACCTTTGCGTCGCATCTTTGATCCTCCGGTGAACCCCACCCACCCCCGGTGACTCTGTTTGCTAAGGCTCTGTTTGCTAAAACACAGCAACTAGATCAACGAGAGACTTGAAACGAGCGATGACGAAATTCATTCCAACCGGCGATGCGACTGCGATTTTGCCAACCGGGACGACCGCACCGATCACCGTGATCGGAACGGAAGCGATCCGTGAAACCTTTGATGACCTGTGCATTCAGCAAGCGATTAATTCACGCACCGCTCCTGGTGTGACTGAGTTGGTCCTCAATCCCGATGCTCACTGTGGATACGGCGCGCCGGTCGGATGTGTGATGGCTTCGCCGACGCATATCTATCCCGGTCCCGTCGGCGTCGACATCAAGTGTTCGATGAGTTTGCTGCAGCTGGACCTCCCAGCCGACGCGGTCACCGATCGCAAAACCCGTCGGGCGTTGATCAACGCAATTTGCGAGCGAACCCCAACGGGAACGGGAAAAGGACAACGCAGTGTTAAAAAGGCACGCCATGTCGACGAGGACTTGGGAAAGCGAGCTGTGATCGAAGGGGCAAGTCCAGATGTCTGCGCGGACCTGGGGATTCCGGCTGAGTGGGCAGACCGCTGTGAAGACTCCTTTCACGTCGGTCACGATGAAACGACCGATGCGCTTGCGCAGCGTTTGGATCAACTGTTGACGCTACCACACCAAAAGAACTTTGCAGCGAAGGCTGGGCAGCTCGGATCCTACGGTGGCGGGAATCACTTTGGAGAATGCGAAGTGGTTGAAATCGCCGAGGATCAACGGGCTCAAGACGTCGCCAAGACTTTTGGCCTCGTCGATGGTCACGTCGCGTTTTTGTCGCACTGCGGATCGCGTGGTTTCGGGCACAACCTGGCCAGCTATCAGTTCAAGCTGTTGCAATCGAAATTCGAGCGATGGGGAATCCCGTTGCCCGGTGCGGATCGTCAATTGGTCTACGCGCCATTGGGGACTGCCGAAGCGAACGACTACTTGGATGACATGGCTTTGGGATCCAACTTTGCGACGGTGAACCACCTGTTGATCAACGCCTTGGTTTTGGAAGCGTTTCAAGAAGTGCTTCCGGGAACAATCGGGCAACTGGTGTACTTCATCAGTCACAACATCGCGCGACAGGAAATCGTCAACAACCAGAAATCGTGGGTGCACCGCAAAGGTGCGACACGCGCGATTCCTGGTGGTCACTTTTCGCTCGCCGGAACCCCTTTTGCCGAGACCGGTCACCCGATCTTGTTGCCAGGGAATCCTCGCGATGGGTCGGCAGTGATGGTGGCGGATGCCGGAGCGGAGAAGTCGTGCTACAGCGTGAACCACGGCGCTGGACGAGTCCTGGGACGTAAACGGGCAATTCGTGAACTGGATCAGTCGACGATCGATCGTGAATTCGACGAGCAAGACATCTTGAGCAATTGCCGGTTTTATCCGAAGGACGAAGCCCCTGCCGCGTACAAGGATTTCAACGAAGTCCTTCGCAGCGTGAAGCAAGCCGGATTGGCAAGCGAGGTCGCGCGTTTGAAAGCGAGGTTCGTGATCAAAGACGCGAGTAAAGCAGACGATTGAAAGAAGCAACGCCATCAGCCGCCTTCGCGATAGCGAGCGGTTGAGTGGTTACGGTCCGTTGTGGCTGAGATCGGCGGCTGATGGAGGCGGAATCGCCGTGTCGCTGGAGTCTAGCCTTTAGGCGATTTTCGGTACTTCAAACGCCGCCCCGCATCCGCGATCGCAGCCACAACGGACCGTAACCGCGCAACCGCTCGCTATCGCGAAGGCGGCTGATGG